>VGWZ01000047.1 GCA_016873595.1 Nitrospira sp. | reverse complement strand
GGATGGTAGAGCAGATATTTCGTTCCATGAAGACAATTCTCAGCACACGCCCCATATATCACAAATGTGATGAGACAATACGTGGTCATGTATTTTGCAGCTTTTTGTCTCTTCTGCTTATCAAGGATCTTGATGAATTAAAGGAAATCAGAATACAGACCGGCAATAAAGAAGTCCTGCTCAGGAGCGAACTGAAAGGAATCGCTGGCAAGGCATTTCAAGCAACAGGCGTAGCTGTTTCTCCCATAGTGAGAATAATTGGTATGGATGATAAAGGTACGGTTACAGTATAATGTTAAGTGGCATGAGAATAAACCATTTCATAGTGCCACGCCATGTTTTGCCTGTTCTAACTATATGTTATTTAAGGATTATTTTTTTACAACTGTAGAAGATGGGTTAACATCCTTCAGAACCTTAGCTATGTTCTCTTCTTCGTTGTAAGCAGGTATGATTATCAAATAGGATTTCGTTCTCATTAATCTACTTCACTAACAAACGCATTAAGCAAAATGTCTCTGCTATTTAATATATAATTTTAAGAATTTTAAGATTTTTTTTCATCGACTCATTTTGATATTGTGGATTGATATTCGGCAGTCACTTTTTTGGGCTCACCAACCAGTTTTATTTTGCCATTTTCTAACCATAAGACCCTATCGCAAAGATTTTTAACTTCTTCCATATTGTGTGAGACAAAGAGGATAGTAACTCCCCTCTTTCTGAATTCCAACATCCTCTCTCTGCTCTTTTTCTTAAAATAGGCGTCTCCGACAGCAAGAACCTCATCTACTATTAAGATATCCGGGTTGACTTCTGTAGCAATCGAAAAACCAAGGCGTGCGATCATTCCAGAAGAATAATTCTTCAGAGGGGTATTTATAAAGTCCTTCAATTCCGAGAATTCTATGATGCTGTTATATTTTTCGTCTATCTCTTTTCTCGAAAAACCGAGGATTGAGGCATTTAAATAAATGTTTTCTCTCCCTGTAAGTTCTGGGTCAAATCCAGCACCAAGTTCGATCAAAGGGGCTATTTTCCCATTTATGCTTGCGCTTCCCTCAACAGGCTTTAAAACACCAGACGCAACTTTTAACAGAGTACTCTTTCCTGCGCCATTGAGACCAATAATGCCCAGAGATTCCCCTTTACGGACATCCAGAGATATATCTTTTAATGCCCAGAGGATCCTGGCATTTATCCTCTTACCCTTTAAATAATTAATTACGTATTCCTGGAATGACTTAGGACGTTCTCTGATAAGTCTATACTTAACCGATACATCCTGAAGCCTTATCATAATATTATTTTCGTTCATATCAGAGATAAAATATTATCCTGTCCTTATTTTTGAGATAGACAACCCATCCAACTAAAAAAGAGAATAAAGCAAAGACTGTCCCCCAAATAATATGCTCTGTCGTCGGTATCGTGTTGTCATAAAGAAAGGCTCTAAAAAGACTTATGTAATGATAAACAGGGTTTAAAGACATAAGGATTAAGAATTTTTTAGGAAGTATCGAGATAGGGTAAAAAATAGCTGATAAATACATCCATGCTAACAGTAAAACATCATATATATACACGACATCATGGAAAAAGACTGCGAGAGTAGAGACTGTAAGGGATATACCGAGAGAAAATATGAAAATGAGGGCAACAACAAAAGGAAGCAATATCAGATCATAGCTTAGTCTTGTGCCTGAAAAAAGAATGATAGCGAATAGAGGAACCAGTGCAAAAATAAAATGTACCAATGAAGATGCAACCACAGAAAGAGGGAAAATCGATTTTGGAAGATACAATTTGTTTATAAGGCTGCGATTATTAATAAATGCCAGTGAAGCAACTTTGGTACCTTGAGCAAAAAGCTGCCACATAATAATTCCAGATATGACATAGGCTGTATAATTACCCACGGTTCTTCCAAAAATACCAGCAAAAATAATATAAAAAATAAGCATTATTAAAAGAGGATCGAGCATAACCCAGAGGAAACCGAGGGTAGACCTTTTATATCTCTTTTTAATGTCTCTTGAAACGAGATTCCTTAAAAGCTCCCTATACCTATAAAGTTCATGAATTTCTAAAAAAATGCCCATATTAATTATCTCCTAAACAATATATATTTCTGAACTTAGATTATACTAAAAATTGAAATGTTTAGTGATAAAATCCTGTGAAAGATGGTAGTGAAGGTAGAAGGTCTTTGATAATGGAAACGGAATTTATCAAATAGTGTTTTCCTTTAAACACATTCCCTTAAAAGGATTACGGGGCGGGAATATGTCCTCTTTCTCGCCTGCCGGGAAAAACCACCACTGTTTTCTCGGATCTTTGGGATTATACTTTTCCTCAGGCAGAACTAATCTTATCCTCGTTTTTATCTTGTCTCCGACTTTAAAGGGAGGTTTCTGATCTGTAAAGGGATTAGTGATTTTTATTGTTTTCCCTTCAAGGATATTTTCAACCTTTGCATCTTTCTTTTCAAATTTTATAACTTGTATAACTTTTAGAGATATGTTTTGTACCTCCCTTATATATGTACTTTCTTCTTTTGACTTTCCACGCATAAACTCCTCAGTCTTCAATGTGGGAACCCCAACAGTGCATATCTCTTCTACAGATGCCTCTATCTCAGCGATTGCAAAGGTATGGTAATAAAGGGGTGTTACAGAGAACGCAGGAATAGGGAAAAGCAATACAAGGAATGTGAGGAATAAAAAAATAAATTTCATAATTTCACGAAGTAAAGGGAGGGGCATGCCCCTCCCTTTTATTTTTTAGTCTACCGCTCCCATGGTAGAGGTGCTGGTTCTAAGAAAGGCCCTTCATTAATAGGTTCAAAGGTTGATAGTGGCAGAGATGGCTGAGTCGTATCAGCACCAGTTGCTGCATAGAACTTGGCATACCCTGCTGCTGCTCCTTTCCCTAAATTATCAAGTTCTATTTGAACAGTTAAAGTAGCTGGTCCATGCCCTATATCAGCAGGAACGCTCCTATTCCACAATGTAACATAACAACTTAGTCCTATAGAAGTAGGAGGAGATGCAGTTCCTGCTGAAGCCCAACCGGTATCGTCAGATGTATTGGTTGAGCTTCCAAGGTCGCCTTTAATGTAGTCAGCTCTAAACCTGACTCTGACTGCATGAGTATTTGAGCCAACCCTTGGTCCAGCAAGGCAGTAATAAGCCTTATACTGGATAGCTTCACCAGGGGCAAAGAAATTCTTGAAGTTTCCATTGTCTGTTCTGTATGTTGCTACCCCCAGATACTGTACACCACGCCATCCAAGCTGGCCAGGTGTATAACCACAAAGTGAGAGTGAATTTCCTTTCATCATGCAACTAATGGAATTTGCATTGCAATTCGCACAGTTTCCGTTCCAGACTCCGTTTCTTACTTCTGTGGTGCAGTTGTTACAACCAGAGGCTGCATACTCATCGGCTGCCCCATACATGTGGCCGGTCTCATGAGCGTTTACAATATCGTATTGGGATACTGCCCATCCATTATTTATATAAAGAAGCTGGGAGTACGTGCCCCACCAATAGGCAAAATATCCGTCAGTAAAGGTGCTCGGTGCAGGGGACGGGTTATAACCTATGAAAGAGACCCCTGACCAGTTTGTGTTGTAGGCTGTTCTCATGGCAGTATTAAAGGCCGTGGTTCTGGCCCACTTATCGCCACTGCTGTATCCGTAATTAGCCATAATCTGGTTTATCCAGAGGTAATCTTGGGAACTTGGACGGGTAATAGGTTCATAGCTCGTATTTGTGAGAGGGCCATATCTAAATACATAAACCCACGTAAGAGGTGTCCTGTATGTATCGAAGTTGAAAGCTGTATTAGCCCACCATGACAGTCCAGCAATAATCTCGTTCTGAATTTCTGTTCTGGCTGCTGCTGTCCACGTGTATGTGTTTGGATCAGCTGCTCCGTTACTTTCAACAAATATAGCATTAAAGAGAGCCTTTCCGACCATATAGTCGCTATTGCCAGGGTTTAAAGAAATTGAGCCATCTGCATTCTGTTTGACATATATCCCTTTTTCTTTGAGGATTTCTTCATTTATGCCGTTGGCTAAGAGATTATTCATAACATCCTGATAGGAAATAGGAGGAGCTTCAAAGTTGTCAGGAAGCATTTGAGGCTGGATTCCAGCGGCTTGCATTTGAGCCCTGACCTGCATTTTGTTGCTCTTATACTCACCACTGACAACCTGATTGAAAAATGCTATTGCGTTTTCAGCAGCGTCACTGTATTCCTGGTTTGCCGATGATGCAGAAAGGATTTTGGAAATGGTCTTTCTTGAGAGTCCAGGAAGGGGTTTATGGTGGATGCTCTGAATCTTATTCGTGCCAACTAAGACCTTCACCTTTTCCTTCGGTACCCAGCCTAACATTACCTGGTTAGGGATAATAACGCCTATATGACCACCTTCTCTACTTATTGCCTCTGCAGCCTTGTATGCCTCGTTGATGTCTTTGGCATCTGTGATCACAAGGGTATAATTGTCCATCCAGGCATCACCCGAAACTGTGAATTCTTCACCACCGTGGCCATAAACTACTTGATTGGCAGCAAAGGTCAGAAATGCGGAGATCAGAAATATTAGCAAAAAGCATCTTTTGGCAAGATGTGTTAACATCTTTTCCTCCTTTCATATTTACAAAAAGTGTATAAGAGAAAATTGTCCCCCCTTACATTTTAATTTTTGAATTTCTCACCCCCCCCTCGATAATTGAAGCGTATTTAATTACATATTTAATATCGCAATTTTATGAATTTGTCAAGTAAAAAATATTTTAATTATAATATGTAAAAAATCATAAAATTAGATAAAAAAACTGGAGATTTTTGATGAGGCAATTCGCCCACTTGAAGACATATACGCCTTTAGTGTAGTATTTTTATAGCTCGATGAGACTTTTGTTAGGGATATAATGAATACAATGGCTAAAAATGTAATTCTGATCTCTATAGATAATCTCAGGTATGATTGTATCGGCTACCAGCCTGATAAACATGAACTTATAAAATATGATTGTTTAAAATATTTAGAGACTCCTACACTGAATGGCATAGCTGAGAAAGGCGTCTGCTTTACACAGGCTATAAGTACCAGCACATACACCATGTCTTCTCATGCAAGCATCCTGACAGGTCTTTATCCTCCAGGTCACAAAGTGAGGCTCCAGGGACCTTCTAAGCTGGATAATCAGGTGATAGCCTTGCCCATGGTATTGAAAAGTTTTGGTTTTGAAACAGTCTTTTCGTCTGACAACGGTGTTTTATTTAAGTCGCCCGGTCTGATGAAAGGGTTCGATCACATTTTCAAGACGGCGAGGGATGACGACCTGTTTTCTCTGCTGGAACGAATGAGGGATAAAAGAGTTTTTTTATTCATTCACTTCATGGATGTGCACTGTCCATTTCTCCACTCAGATTATGAAATATACCAGGGATACAACAAAGATTTTTACGATACATTACGGGATCTCTATCAGAAGACTGGAGAGGATTTAGATATTGAAACTGTAAAAAAAGAAGGGAAACAATATGATATATGGAATAAGCTATGTGAAAAGTATTCCTTTGATATCCAGACATTGCTTCCTTTATATGTGCAAGGCGTAAGCAAATTTGATAAGGGTAGGTTTAGTAATTTTATTCAGAGACTAGAGGACCTTGGTTTCATGGGGGATGCCCTTATTGTGATTTTATCTGACCATGGTGAAGGCAAAAGTCAGGGAACCAGTTCAACGTACTTTGGACACGCAGGGTTTCTTCACGACAGTGTGATTAGAGTGCCCTTGATACTTTATCATCCAGGCATAAAATTTAGGATAATCAATTACCAGGTCTCTTTAGTCTCTCTATTTCCTACAATTATGGAACTGACTGATAGAAATGACTGGCAAAATTGTCTTCCCTACTCGCTGGATGGTAAAAACATCATGCTTACCATTGAGGGAAACGGAACAGGTGATTCTGAGGTTTATTCCGAAGTGTGGTTGTCTCCAGAGATCAGAACTACATTTACAGATGATCCTCTTTCTGAAAAAAACTGGTTTATATGGCAACGGTGTATAAGGACAGAAGACAGAAAATATTTGGTATATGGCAAACCTGAAGATTTTTTGGATGGTAGTTTTTTAAATTTAGAAAAAGAGGATTTTTTAAAACAATTGTTCAGAGGGCTCTTATATCAATTTGAGAGAGAAAAGAATCCTTTATACAAGAAATTATTAAATCTCCTCGAAAACGGAGAGTCAAGAAGAGAGGTGTTTAAAGTCTTCTTAGAATCAGAGTGGTTCAAAAATAAAAAAAGATTCTCTATATTTAATCTTAAAGAAGACCCTGACGAAGAGAATCCTTCAGATCCTGCAACGAATGCATCTCTTACAATTGAATTTTCCTATTACTTACATAAAATCCTTGATATGGAGAAAGGCAATTTATATAATAGAAAAAAGCATTTGCCCGTGTCTTATACTACGATAAAAGGAGATAAATGTTTGATGACATTTAATAATCTGCAGGAAAAAGAAGATAAGAGTATAGAGGTGATAAAAGAGACGGTCGAGAAGTTTGGTAAGGAGAGTATAGCAACAACCTTTACAGGTGGTAAGGACTCAACGGTCCTGTTGCATCTGATAAGAAAGGCATTTAACGGCATTGTTCCTTTCAGGGTGTTTAACATAGATACATCATTCAAGTTTAAGGAGGTATATGAATTCCGGGACCAATTGGCCCAGATGTGGAACCTATATCTTATAGTTCTTAAGAATGAAGCTGCCTTAAAGACTATCAATATGACAGAGGATAAAGAGAAGTGTTGCCATCTTCTTAAGACAGAGCCACTCAATCAAGGTATAAAGAAGTACGGGATAGCAGCTTTGATGACAGCCATAAGATGGGATGAGCAAGAGGAGAGGAAAGGGGAGGTGTATTTTTCACAGAAAGAAGGACATGTGAGGGTTAATCCTATACTGCATTTTACCGAGAAGGATATTTGGGAATATATTAAAAAATATGATGTACCTTATTGTTCCCTGTATAAAAAGGGATACAGGAGCCTGGGATGTGAGCCATGCACAAAGCCGTCTGAACCTGGTGGTCCGGAGCGTGGCGGTCGGGATCAGGACAAAGAGGAGATAATGAAGAGATTGAGGGAATTAGGATATTTTTAATGAAGGATCTCAAACATATAATTTTAATTTCCATAGACAATCTCAGATATGATTGTATAGGCTACCAGCCAGATAAAAGAGAAATTATAAAATATGATTGTCTAAAATATCTAGAGACTCCTACACTGAATAGCATTGCTGAGAAAAGCATTTGCTTTACACAGGCTATAAGTACTAATACATATACCACGGCTTCCCATGCAAGTATTTTGACAGGTCTTTATCCACCAAAACATGGGGTGAGGGCTTTTTTTGGAGATCACCTTAATAAAGAAGTCATTACTTTGGCTGAGATTTTTAAAAAACATGGATATCGAACCATCTTAGCAACAGATACTGAGCACCTGTTTGTTCCTTTAGGTCTCGATCGAGGATTTACTCATCTGTTTGCTAGAAACGATAAAGATCTCTTTAATTTTTTAAAGCAGGTTAAAGATGGAAAAATTTTTCTCTTCGTCCATTTCTTTGATGTCCATGCACCCTTTATGTTCTCAGAATATGAGACTTTCCATGGTTGTAATATGGATTATTATGAAAATGTAGAACACTTATATAGAAGATTATTGGGATTAGAAATCGAAGCATCGAAAGGGGATCCCTACGAAACATGGAATAAAATATGGACTAAGATCCACCAAAATATTAATTTTCTTTTGCCTCTGTATGTGAAAGGGGTTAGCAAATTTGACAAAGGTAGATTCAGAATATTCATCCATGAATTGGAAAACCTGGATATTTTAAATAATTCTTTAGTTCTAATTTTCTCAGATCATGGAGAGGGCAAAGTTAATTCAGAGGATCCAATTTTTTTTGGTCACTCAGGTGAATTATTCGATAACGTAATAAGGGTGCCATTGATCATTTCTCATCCGGATATTACCCATAAGATAGTTGATTGCCCTACATCTACCGTAGATATATTCCCGACAGTTATTGGTTTGGCTTTCAACGGTAAACCGCAGCAGGATTACAAAACAGGTAATAACAGCCTTGTTAATCTTATTACGAATATGGGTGATAGCAAATCAAATAGACCTTCTCTGACATATAGTGAAACATGGCGAGGAAATAACATTGCTGACAACATAAGCACCGAATACCTACTCTGGCAGAGGTGTTTAAGATTGGGAAATAAAAAGTTTATAATTTATGGAAAGCCAGAAGACTGTTTTGCTGGGTCTCTTTTTAAATTAAATAATCTCGATTTTGTCAAAAAACTCAGGCGGAATTTATTATGCGTTTTTGAGGACCAAGGGCAAATACCAAAATTTTCCATTCTTTTAGATAAAGGCGAATGTTCCAGAGAAAAGGTTTTTAAAAAATTTTTGAGAGAATATGAAATAAATGCTAAAAAATTTGAGATATACGATTTAGAAAATGACCCATTTGAAGAACATCCCATTGGTTTTTCGAGTGAATCATGGCTCTCAATAGAAATGATTCTTGTAATTAGTAAAATATTATCTTTTGAAGCCCTCTCCAGTATTAATTTCCAGGAAAAAGGAGGTTTATAAGATTAAAAATTTAGAGCCTACAGGAGAAAGATTTTTGCCATGGGATGATGACCCAATGATGAATTATGAGCATCTGCACCGGTATGCTTTTTGTAAAAAGTTTGTTAAAGATAAAAAGGTCTTAGATTTAGCATGCGGTGAAGGATATGGTAGTTATATGCTATCCAGGGATGCCCAACATGTGACAGGCATAGATATAGATAATGATACTATAAACCATGCCAGCAGTAAATACATAAAAAGCAATATTGAGTTTATCCAGGGCTCTATCCTTGAGGTTCCTATAGAGGGTGAGGAGGTCTTTGACGTTATTGTTTGTTTTGAAGCGATAGAACATATTGAAGATCATACAGGGTTATTGAGAGAAGTCAAAAGACTCCTGAAGAAAGACGGCATTTTCATATTATCCACACCGAATAAAAAAGTCTACTCAGATGAGACTAATTACAAGAATCCTTTTCATATGAAAGAATTTTATTTCAATGATCTCAAGGCTCTTTTAAAAGAACATTTTAAGCACATATGGTTTTTTGGACAGAATGTATTTTCCGGTTCAAATATATGGCCTCTTCTCCCTGAGGGCAAGTTCTATTCTGAGGAATTTATAATAGAACAATTTAACAGTGGATTTAAATTTTCATCGAAAGACAGCAAGCCTTCCAGATATTTCATCGTGTTGGTTTCAGATAACGACCTCTTGACAGGGGATCTTGATATAGGTTCTCATCTTATAGATGCATCCAATGCCATTTTTCGAAGGCTTAAAGATATTACCATAGACCAACTTAACAAACAGATAGACCAACAAGATGAACAAATTAAAAGGCTCTCCGGGCAATTGGGTATATTAGAGAATCTTCAACGTGAAGTGCAACTAAAAGACTTAGAGCTTCTAAAACAGGAAGACAGGTTAAAGGAACTGGTAGAGAAATACGAGGAGCAGGAGAGGCACTATACTCAGGAGATTGCGAAGAGGGATGAGGTTATCAATTCTCTCAATGATCAGATATCCCAACAAGCAAGTGTAGTGGAAGTTCTTAAACAGGAAGTTCAACAGAACGATTTAGAGCTTCTAAAACAGGAAGACAGGTTAAAGGAACTGGTAGAGAAATACGAGGAGCAGGAGAGGCACTATACTCAGGAGATTGCGAAACGGGATGAGTCTGTTTATTTCCTTGAAGGGCAAAGATACAATCTCGAAAATAGACTTAATGCTGTTCTGTCGTCTAAAACCTGGAAGATAGGGCAGTTTTATGGTAAGGTAGTTGGTACAGAATCACCCTTAAGGAGGATAAGAAGATACCTTAGTAAAAAAAAATTTAAAATAATAAACCAGGAATATTTGCCTTCAGCCTGCTATCCAGATGAAGAAGATAAAAAAATCGAAGCCCCTGTTTCACTTCCTGAAGAACCACGAGAATTTACAATAACCAATCAATATGACGTAATCTGCCTACCAATCATCATCTGGTCTTTTATATATCAAAGACCGCAGCAGATACTTTCACAGTTTGCAAAAAATGTTTTGAGGGTTTTCTATATAAATCCTAAATTTATTGATGAGAGCGAGGGAAGCTTTCAGACAAAAAAAATACAAGAAAATATCTTTGACATCAGCATAACCGCGGATCCTTCATTAAGTATCTACAAAGATAATATTAATGAAGAGAACCTGAATAGAATGATTTATTCTCTCAAAGCCTTAATTAGAGAGGCAGGAATTATTGAGGCCATATGTATTGTTCAACTTCCTTTCTGGTACCCATTAGCAAAGAGATTCAAGGAAGAGTTCGGATGGAAATTGATATATGATTGTATGGATGAACATTCAGGATTTTCAACAAACAAATGGGCTATGTTATCAAATGAGGAATTCCTGGCAAGGGAATGTGATCTGGTGGTAACAACCGCCAGGGCTATTCATGAAAAGATAAAAAAGTACAATGAAAACTGTATTCTTGTGCCTAATGCAGCTGACTTTCAGCATTTCAGCTATCTCCCTCCTAATGATCTTTTAAAGGATATTAAAAAACCAATTGTTGGGTATTACGGAGCGATATCAAATTGGACTGACAACGAACTTGTAGAGTATTTGGCTATGAGCAGGAAAGACTGGAATTTTGTGTTTATCGGCCCGATCTTTAACTCTGATATTTCCAAATTAGAGAAGATGTCCAATGTCCACTTTCTGGGGGAGAAACCTTATAACGAATTGCCCATGTATCTGTACTGGTTCGATGTCTGCATCATACCTTTTAAATTGAATAAGCTCACAAAGTCTACCAATCCTGTTAAGTTTTATGAATTTATGAGTTCAGGGAAAAAGGTAGTAGCTGTCGAACTTCCTGAACTATTGACTTATTCGAAATACCTTTATCTTGCTAAAGATAAAAATGATTTTTTGGGAAAAATCGGGGTAGCATTGAAAGAAAATGACCATAATCTTGTATCTGAGAGAATTGCATTGGCAAAAGATAATACATGGGAGAAAAGATATGAAACCTTAAGCTCAGAGATTAAGAAGATTTATCCAGTGGTGAGTATAATAATCGTAGCCTATAATAATCTATCCTACACAAGACTGTGCATTGAAAGCG
>VGWZ01000046.1 GCA_016873595.1 Nitrospira sp. | reverse complement strand
TTAAATAGATCTTTTATATCCTTTGTTTTTGTCTTTTGTGCTATCTGACGATAAAATGCTTCTCCGTTTTCCTCAATCCTTATAGCAAACTGGATAACCTCGCTTGCTCTCAAAGGTACAGCCATGATATCTTCCTTTTCCTGTATTTTTACCATACATCCATTTTAGGTCTTAAAACTCTCTTTATTTTAGCAAAATCCCTTTTGAATGCAAAGCATCTTCTGAAAAGATTTTTCCATCATTCATTTTCCTGTATTCTCACATTCCTTAAAAATTCTGCAGCCATCTCGGGTACAAGCGGATTGATATACATACCAGAGCCAAGTTCAAAGCCTGATGCGGTCACTACCCGGGGCACTATACTGAGATACCAGTGGATGAATTCGGAATCCACATGCCCTGGTTTTCCTGACCTTATTATATAATTGAAATCAGGATACGCAAGCCCGTAGTACAACATTGTCATGGTTGATTTAAGGTTTAATGCAAGGTCTTTTATCTCCTCTGGTCGGATGTCAGCAAATGAACCTGAATGCCTTTTGGGAAATATCCAGATATGGAATGGTGAGAGTGCAGCATAGGGAACAAATGATACAAAATACTCTGTATTAAATAGAATTCTCGTCCCGTCACTCAGTTCATCACTCACTGTTTTGCACATCAAACAGTCTCCGGTGTCATAAAAAAACCGCATCGCGCTTTCAATCCTGCTTCTTATTTGATGGGGTGTTACAGGAACTCCTACAACCTGTGAATGAGGATGTTCTACAGTAGTACCTGATGCTGAACCATGATTTTTAAATATAATCACATGTTCTATCCTTGGATCCTTATACATTTCGAGGAAGCGGTTCTTGTGTGTATGAATGACTTCTTTCAATTGCTCAATTGGCATGGTTGCTGTGGTGAGGTTATGCAGAGGTGTCTCTATGACAACTTCCTGAATTCCGACTCCGTTTACACCCTTTTTTAATCCCGAGTTTGTTCTGGTTCTTTCACCTTCCTTTGAGAGCACGGCAAATCTATTCGGGACAACCCTTATTCTCCAGCCATTTCCGTCATGAATCGTATATACCTCAGGTGGTGTTTTTGACTCATTCCCGGGGCAGAATGGACATGTTTCTTGAAAATCTGGATGTCTCTTCCTCTGCTTTACTTTTACAAAATCTTCAGGCATTTTCCCTTTTTCCCTGGCAATGATCACCCATTCCTGTCTTATCAGATTTAATCTAAGTTCTGGCATAGTAAACCTCCTTAAGCAGTCTCAGAAAAAACACAAAAATTTATTGCACGCTTTTTACAGCTCTATATTATCACAATATATCCTTACCCTGCGGTGAACTGGAAAATTTGTGAACATCAATCTTTTTTCTGTGTTGTAGTGGTCGCTCACAAAGTTTATAATAGAACAAAAATAAACATGGCATCCCAAAAGTTCTCTGAAAGTTTTTGGAGATGCCTTTATATCGAAAGGAGCGCTGGTTGATACGCCATACATTTTCAGTCCTTAATGGGATAGGTGAAAAACTTGAGCGTCACATCTGGAGGAGAGGGATACTAACGTGGGATGACTTCTGTAATTACAGGGAGATAGATGGAATAAGCCCTGAGAGGAAAAGGGTTTATGATAATCAGTTAATGCAATTCTCCTCTGAACTCAGCATAGGTAATGCAGAGTATTTTGCACAAATAATGAAAAGAAGGGAACACTGGAGACTCTTTGATGTATTTAAAAAAGAGGCAGTCTATCTTGATATAGAAACCAATGGCTACCAGCCAGGATACGGTGGGTATGTCACCGTAGTAGGGCTTTACGATGGATATGACTGGCGGTGTCTTGTAAGAGGAGAAAACCTCACAGAAGAAAATCTTAATCATGAACTATCAGGATATAAATGCCTTATAACTTTTTATGGCGCTGCTTTTGATATCCCTTTTCTTTTAAGATCTTTCCATGGTATGAGATTTGATATTCCCCATTTTGACCTCTGTTTTGCAGCACGGAGACTGGGATTCAATGGCGGGTTGAAAAAATTGGAGATGCTGTTTGGCATAGATCGTGATGATGCAGTGAAAGGAATGGACGGTTACGATGCAGTAAAATTATGGGAAGAGACAAAAAGAGGAAGCTTAGAGGCGAAGGAACTGTTATTAACGTATAACAGAGAAGATACCATAAATTTATTGAGTCTTGCTGATATGTTGTATCAGAAATTGAGAGCTTCCACCGGGATAGAAGAATATATTGCCTGTGGACGTATATAACAGCCAACCGCTATGCCAAGAGTCATCGATATCCATATCCACATCGGAGGTCCTGGAGATTCAGGTTCAGGATGCAGGATGTCCAATCAATTTATCTTCAGTCCTGCCTTTGCAACAATGCTCATTGCTCTTAAGGCTTCTCCTCTTGATCTGAGAGATGAGAAAATAAAAGAAATTATTCTCGATGCCATTACTACATCTGAAAAGATTGATTATGCTGTTGTTCTGGCACTTGATGGTGTATATAAGAGTGGAAAATATAGTGAATCCGAGTCTCATCTTGTCACCCCTAATGAATATATAATTGATATCGCAAGAACGAATAAACGTGTGCTCTTCGGCGCATCTGTACACCCTTACCGAAAGAAAAAAGAGATGCTCAATGAGATGAAGCACTGTATTGACAACGGTGCAGTACTCTTTAAATGGATACCCTCAAGCCAGCAGATAGACCCTGAAGATGAAAGATGCATGCCCTTTTATGAAACCCTTGCAAAGGAAGATATTCCTCTTCTCTGCCATACAGGAGGAGAACTCGCTGTTCCCACATCTGACTTCACTGCCAATAAATTTAATGACCCGAGAAGGCTTAAGAAGGCACTTGCTATCGGCGTAAAAGTTATTGCAGCACATTGTGCCACACCCTATCTCGGTGGAATTCTCCCTGCTGATAAAGATTACTTTAAAGAGCTTATGGAAATGCTCAGGGTTGCAGAAAAGAAGAAATGGAATCTCTATGCGGATATATCAGCCTTTTGCACCCCTACAAGAATCGCCTATCTCAAAGAATTAAACGAAGAGATCAGTAAGGGGTCTCTCAACCCCCACAGATTCCTTTACGGAAGTGATTTTCCTATACCGATAATGGATATTACTATTTTCAAAAATCTATTGAGTCTTAATGAACTCCTGGGGCATATCAAGGGACAGGGGAATCCGTTAGATAACAACTATACTATTCTTAAAGAATTTGGAATACATGATTCGATATTTACCAATGCCTGGGATATTTTAAAACTGAGCACCACGTAATAACTCTCTTACCCTTTCTCTCAACTCATTCACAAAGAACTGATACCCATCTATATCTCCTGGTTTTTTAGACATATCGAGGTCAGAAGGGTAAACAGGTTTTCCAAGGGTGATTTCTATCTCAGTAAATTTTGGCCACTTCGCACCTCTTGGTAACGCCTTAAAAGAGCCTTTGATCGATGCTGGAATAACAGGTATATTCAGGTCTATGGAAAGTATACCAACTCCCTTTTTGAATTCCATTATCTCACCATCATAAGACCTCCCCCCTTCAGGGAATACCATGAGAGACTTTCCATTTCTAAGGACATAGGCAGCCATCTGGAGGGCCTTGTTGAGATAGGTTTCAGGGTCTATCGGTATAATGTGAGCAAGCCTGGCAAAAGACTCTTTGAATGTGCCGGTAAAGTATTTCTGAAAACCGAGAGAATATAAGTCCCGGAATGAATTTGATGAGAGTGCAGCCACAATACTAAATCCATCAAGGTAGCTCGAGTGATTTGGTGTGATGATATAGGGTCCTTTCTCAGGCACGTTCTCGAGACCATCAACCTTCAGTCTGAAAAATAGTTTAAAAAAGATTTTTAGTATCCTCAAACATACAGAGATAATCAACCGTTCAAAAATACTGTAATGGAGTCCTACTTTTTTCCTGTCATCAAAAACCGGCTCTGTTTGCAATAGGTCTGTCCACCTTAGGATCTTTTCAAGACCAATAGGTTCAGGGATTCCATATTCCTTTATCTTTTTAACAAGTTCATCTACCGTCTGTATCTCTGATAAAAAAGTCTCGGGAAGCTTTATCGAAAAAGTTTTTTCAAGTGAAACAACAAGTTCTATCCGGGTGAGCGAGTCAAGCCCGAGGTCAAGCTCAAGATTGTCTTTTGACTGTATTTGAATCTTTTCTTTCATCAAGGGTGTTATACATTCAACAACTTTTCTCCCAATCTCATCTTCAATAAGATATTTATCCGGACCCTTTGCCCTTTGCTCTTTGCTCTTTACTCTTATAAGGTCTTTAACCATAAACCTCCTGAGTTTACCAAGCAGCGTTCTCGGTAATGGATCAAGGTAAATGGTATACCCCTTTATCCGCATGTACGGAGGCATGTGGAGTGAAACATTATTTATCTCCCATTTTAGAGACTCCTGTAGATTTCCTATCTGTGCCTTTTTTGCATATTCGAGGTTCGGTACGATCACTGCATGAAGTGATTCAACAATACCCTTATCTTCGATACCCATCACACATATCTCTTTTATAAGGGGAATCTTTATATACAGTTTTTCCACATCCTCTGGATACACAGTTTTTCCTGAATTCAGGACTATAACTTCTTTTAGTCTCCCGGTTATAAATAAATAGCCGTCTTTATCCAGATAGCCAAGGTCTCCACTCAAAAACCATCCCTCTTGTATCACCTGTTCTGTAGCCACTATGTTTTTATAATAGCCCTTCATGACCATAGGTCCCTTTATTGCAATCTCCCCCTCATCCATAACACCTAACTCCTCGCGACGGGCAGGATCAAGTATCTTTATCTCTACAGACGGCAGAGGGATGCCTGGTGAGCCTGCTTTTCTCTTTTCCATGGGTGTGAACGTAACAACCGGAGAGGTCTCGGTCAGACCGTATCCTTCAAGGACAGTAAATCCTAAGGCCTCAAGATCTCTTGCCACATCAGGGTCAAGTCGTGCACCTCCACTTGCAAAAAATCTGAACCTCTTACCAAGTGCTTTATGAGCTGATCTGAAAATTAATTTACCGGGGTTTACTCCTGTCTTTTTTCTCAGGATTCCGCTCAGTTTTAAAATACCAATCAGAAGCTCAGAGAGTGGGTGTCGCAATTGCCTAATCCTGTTTATGATTCCATTTCTTATCAGTTCAAGCAATTGTGGTACTCCAACAAGTATACTTACTCCCTGTTCTCTCATGGCTGCCATGATTTCAGGTCCTTTCATACTCGGTGGATAGGTAATGGAACCACCGACAAAAACAGGCAAAAGAAACGTGCACATAAAAGGATAGGTATGGTGCAACGGTAATACTGAAAGTATGTTATCGTTGCGTGTAACAAGCCTGATTTTTATAATGGCCTCTACATCAGAACAGAAGTTCTTATGAGTGAGTTCTACACCCTTGGGCATACCAGTCGTGCCCGATGTATAGATAAGGGATGCAACGTCTTCTTCAGAAACTTCCGGGTAATTATTCATTTCTAACATTCTGCAAATATCCTTAAACTCAGGTAAATCAAAGTTTATTTGAGTAATAAGATCTTTAACTGTCTTCTTTACATTTTCTTCAGTTTTTGAGCTGAAAAATATTACCTTTGGCTGAGAGTCAGCAATGTAAATGCTTATTTCCTCTGGTTTGAGCTGGGCATCTAATGGAACTGCACTACCACCTGAGAGGGATATAGCAAGATATGCTGCGCACCATTCAGGCCTGTTTTCCGAGATGAGTACAACCCTATCGCCTTTCTTGACTCCATTATGTATGAGATATGATGCGATGCCTTTTGTATTATTCAGAAGCTCATTGTAGGTAACTGTCTTCCATGTCTGATCAAAGTAATTGAAGACAATGTTATCTTTATATTTTTCTGCTGCTCCAAAAAATAAATTTTGAATTGTCTTTTTCACCATTATTCATTATCTAAAAATTAAAGCGAAATAGCAATGTCTTCTGAAAACTGTTTATTCTCTTTTTCACAGGAGATATTTTTTCTATGGTATAATTTTAAAATAGGGGTAGAGATGAATTTCATTGGTCTTGATGCCGGCTCTGTGAGTGTAAAAATTGTTGTCTTTGATGAAAAGGGGGGTAAACTTTTCAGTTGCTACGAAAGACACAAGGGGCTTCCTGTTCGTGTTGCCCTTAAACTCCTCCGGGCATACCCGTCACTCATCACTCGTCACTCTTCACTGTCTATTACTGGTTCTTCAGGAAAGTTAATCGCATCAATTCTTGGTATAAAGCCGGTCAACGAGATTGTTTCCCAGGCATATTCCACGCATTTACTCTTTCCACATATCAAGACTCTCATTGAAATGGGGGGAGAGGATTCTAAGCTCATACTCCTGGGAAAGGATAGTCGTTCTGTAAAAGATTTTTCGATGAACTCTGTATGTGCTGCAGGAACAGGCTCCTTTCTTGACCAACAGGCAGAAAGGCTGAGACTCACTATAGAAGAGTTCAGTGAACTTGCACTTATATCACAGAAGCCATCGAGGATTGCGGGAAGATGCAGTGTCTTTGCAAAATCTGACATGATACACCTCCAGCAGATTGCAACACCCATTGAAGATATCGTCGCAGGTCTATGTTTTGCAGTTGCAAGAAACTTCAGAGGTACCATATTAAGAGGCAGAAAGATAATCCCGCCTGTTTCATTCCAGGGAGGGGTTGCTGCAAATAAAGGCATGGTCAGGGCTTTTAAGGAAATCTTTGAGCTTGATGAGCTGTTTGTCCCTGAAGATTATCTGTTTATGGGAGCTGCTGGTGCTGCATTAAAAAATATGCATGAAGGCACCATACAGCACTTTGACCTTTCAAGGCTCGAAGAGTTTTTATCATCTCCCAGACCTATCGAGGCAGGATACCCGCCACTTACCGACTCATATAAATCATATCAGCCATCATCACAGTTGACAGATGGGCTGTTTATTCACTCCGAGCTCCAAGCTCCGAGCTCTGGGCGCATTAGGGCCTATCTCGGCATTGATGTTGGTTCTATCAGCACTAACCTTGCGGTAATAGATGAACAGGGAAGACTTCTTTCAAAACGTTATCTCATGACAGCAGGAAGGCCCATAGAGGCAGTGAGACAGGGACTTACAGAAATAGGCGAGGAGGTCGGAGACAGAGTAGAGATTATGGGTGTTGGCACAACAGGTTCAGGGAGATATATGATCGCTGATTACGTCGGTGCAGATATTGTAAAAAATGAGATTACTGCACAGGCCACCGCAGCAGCTTTTATAGACAAGAATGTTGACACGATATTCGAGATAGGCGGACAGGACTCGAAATTCATATCACTCAAAGATGGCTTCGTCATTGATTTTGAGATGAACAAGGCATGCGCAGCAGGTACAGGCTCTTTTCTTGAAGAGCAGGCAGAGAAATTGAATATCTCAATAAAAGAAGAATTCGAAAAATCTGCATTATCTTCTCAAAATCCCTGCAGACTTGGTGAGAGATGTACTGTATTTATGGAGAATTCCCTTATTGCAAACCTTCAAAAGGGTGTTGATAAAAATAACCTTCTTGCAGGCCTTGCATATTCTATCGTCCAGAATTATATAAACAGGGTTGTTGCAGGAAAAGCGATAGGCGATACTATATTTTTCCAGGGTGGTGTCGCTTTTAATAAGTCGGTTATTGCTGCATTCGAGAAATACCTTGGTAAAAAAATAACTGTCCCTCCTCACCACGACGTCACAGGCGCAATAGGCATGGCATTTATTGCAATGGATTATATGAGAAACCGTGATTCATTAAGTGTAACTCGTGATCAGTTAAATAACTCATCACACATCACGGATTACACATCACGCATCACTACGTTTAAAGGTTTTGAACTTTCAAAAAGGCCGTATGAGATAACATCTTTTGAATGTAAGGGCTGTCCGAATGTATGCGAGATAAACAAGGTAAAGATTGCAGGAGAAGAAGACTTTCTCTTTTACGGGAGCAGATGCGAAAAATATGACGTAAGGAAGAATCAAAAATCAGCTCTTGATTCACAACTTACTGCTCATGATCTCTTTTCATTCAGAGACGAGATGCTCTGGAAGGAACACCTTCAATACAGTGATAAGTTAAGAGTGAAGAGTGATGAGTTAAATAATAACAGGGGGAAAACATCACCCGTTACTCATCACCCATCACCCATTGCTAAAATCGGCATTCCTTACATCTTCTTTTTTCAAGATGATCTCCCTTTCTGGACAACTCTCCTGTGGGAACTCGGATTCGATGTAGAGGTTTCTCCAAAGACAAACAGACAGGTCATTAACCTTGGTCTTGAGTCTGTCCTTTCAGAGGCATGTTTCCCGGTAAAGGTCGCACATGGGCATATCAGATATTTGCTTGATAAAAATGTTGACGCTCTTTTCATCCCGAGTTTTATTAACCTTAATACACCCGAAGACCACTTCGATAAAGGATATGCATGCCCCTATACACAGACTATCCCCTATGTATCAAAAATTGCATTTGAGGAGATAAAGTTATTAACCCCTATTATCAATTTCCGGCGTGGAAAGAAGTTTCTTGAAAAAGAGATCACACGCTCACTGAAGCCATTCGGGAAAACATCAAACGATATATCAAATGCACTTAAAAAAGCAGAAAAGGCTCAGGAAGATTTTTTCACACAGATCAAAGCAAAAGGTGCAGAGGTTCTCTCTTCTATAAAAAAGAGGACTATTGTGATTGTAGGGAGAGCTTATAATGCCTTTGATAGCGGTGCAAATCTCGAGATTCCTAAAAAACTTGCCGACCTCGGGGTCAATTCTATCCCGATGGATTTTCTGCCAATCGAGGAAACGAGCATATATCAGGACTGGCCGAACATGTACTGGAAATGTGGTCAGAAGATACTCCAGGCTGCAAAATTTATAAGGAATAATCCCAACCTCTACGCACTGTATATCGGTAACTTCTCGTGTGGTCCGGATTCTTTTATACTCAAATACTTTGAGGAGGAGATGAGGGGGAAACCATATCTCTCTATCGAGATAGATGAACATAGCGCTGCTGCAGGCATACTAACAAGGTGCGAGGCATTTATTGACAGCATAGCAAATAAAACAGTTGACAGCCAGCAGTCAATAGTCCGCAGCCTAAGAAAGACTGTTGACTATCGACTATCGACTAAAAAATGTACTATCTACATTCCTCACATGTCAGACCATGCATTTGCCATTGCAGCTGCCTTTGAGCATTGCGGCGTAGATGCTCATGTCCTCCCTGAGTCTGATAAAGAAACCACAGACCTCGGAAGAAAATACATCTCCGGTAAAGAATGCTATCCATGTACAATCACTACAGGTGATATGATTAAAAAAGTCTTACAGCCTGATTTTATTCCTGAGAAAAGTGCTTTCTTCATGCCCTCTGGCACAGGCCCGTGCAGATTCGGCCAATACAATGTCTTTCACAGGCTTATCCTTGATGAGCTGGGTTATGAGGATGTGCCGATATTCTCACCGAATCAGGATACCACCTTTTACAGCGATCTTGGAATTATTGGCAAGGATTTTACAATGCACGCATGGAAGGGCATCATTGCCTGTGAACTTCTCTCCAAATGTCTCCATGAGACAAGACCATATGAAATATATAGAGGGTCTGCAGATGAGTTATATGAGAGTTATCTTAAAACGTTATACCTCTCCCTGAGAAATAGCTCCGATAGTTTGGAAGGAATTCTGAAGAATATAAGAAGAGATTTTGAGAACCTTCCCGCATATAAAGACAGAAAACCCCTTATCGGGATAATCGGTGAGATATTTGTGAGATGCCACAGATTTTCTAATGAAGACCTTATAAGAAAGGTTGAGGCATTGGGTGGTGAGGTATGGCTTGCGCCGGTGGAAGAATGGATTTACTATGTAAATCTTATGGGGCTAAAAAAGGCGTTGTTAAAAAAGGACAAGTCTGCTATTATTAGCTTCCTTTTGAAGAAGTTCTTCCAAAAGAAAATAGAGCACAGGTTTGCAAAATATTTTAAAGGTTTTCTGAAGACATTAAAAGAGCCAGAGTCTAAAGAGATCCTTGAGAAGGCATCGCCTTATATACATAGCTCGTTTGAAGGTGAGACGATCTTGAGCATCGGGAAATGTGTGGACCTTGTGGAAAGAGGGGCCTCAGGTATTATAAATGCTATGCCTTTTGGCTGCATGCCGGGGACTATTGTGACAGCCCTCCTGACGGGTGTGGGGAGAGACTATGATACCCCATGCATCAGTATACCTTACGACGGAACAGAGTCTCCAACAATAGTAATACAGCTTGAAGCATTTATGGACCAGGCAAAGGAGTATAAAAAATCAGGGTCTTTCGCAAGATAGCCACGCCCTTCGGGCTCGCAATGACAAAGTAAAAGCATTTAGTGTATTAGCTATAATTGTAAATTACGAAAGAGGAGGGGGTAATTCAGTGGGTAATGTTGTAAAATGGCGTAAAAAGAAGATGAGCAAGCACAAGCACAAAAAGTTGAGAAAAAAGACAAAATTCCAGAGGAGAAAGAGCAAATAAGGTCAACGCCTTAATCAAATCTGCTCATTCTTACCCCTATAAATGGCATTGATTTAATATATTCAGAAAGCAAAACTTTTTTAACCACACCGTCTCGGTTTTTACTCCCGCTGGCGTGTATGAGGTATAAAACACCATCCTCTTTTTTTACAATACCAATATGCCCGACTATTTCATCCATGATTCTTTTATCAGGGGATTTGATGAAAAAAAGCATATCACCATTGTGAATTGATGAAGTCTTACATTTACATGGAGAATTTGTATTAAGTAAGGCTTGTAGGGATTCTTTTGAGATAATCTTTACCTTCTCCCTCCCTCGCGAACCTCTTATCTCCGTGAGTGGACCAATTTCTGCCGTAATCTCCCTCCCCCATTTACCACTATCGAGCATGTCTTCTCCGTATTCAAACCTGTTTTCATAATTAATAACCTTACCATTCGCAATTTTACCTTTATCAAAAAACCTTTTGTCCAGTGCAATCATTAAAGCCTCTGATGGAGTTTTCCCAAGGCTTAGCTCAAGCGTCCTGAAACTCAGATACATGCAGTCAACACGCTCATCAGCAACAATGAGATTTTTAGTCACATATTCACCAAGAGGATCAGGATCGTAGGGTGTTCCAACAAACTTATCTGCCCAGAATGCAATACGTTCACCAATAGGCTTTCCTTCAAGCTCTTTTTGAAATAATGCAATCTCAGCATCTGACATGAAGGAGTACGCAGGTAAAGAAATAAATAGAAAGATACAAATTAAGAATACTTTGAGCATAGTTTAGTATAACTATAATCGCTCAGAATTGATAATCTTCGGGAGGCTGTTGAGACCTGAAGAGTTAAGTTACATGATATCTAATGTTGAAAATCTTATGAAGAAGATAATATTTTGAAGAAGTGGTTTTTATCTCAAGAAAATCTGAAGCATAAGTTAGGAATTATGACAAGAAAATAGACCCTATTTTATGTATGTATTAACCTCTGTGCCTCTTCCCATGTGACTCCAAAGGACTTTATCGTCTTCTGCTTTACTTTTCC
>VGWZ01000045.1 GCA_016873595.1 Nitrospira sp. | reverse complement strand
AGTATACTATGATTAGTAAACCCCGTTAGAAAGGACGGGGCTTTTACCCTGCCCTTTCTATGAGGAATTACGATTATATTTATTCCATCTCTGCCATAAATGGCGGAGCTTTCTAACGGGGTAAAGTCTTTTATGGCTGACGAAAAAGAAAAACTTCCTCTCGATGCCCGATTGCTCAGTGATGCTATCATTGAGTTAAATATCTCCCGACGTAATGTATTTATCTATCCAAGAGGCCACCCTTCTGTAGAAAAGTCATTAAACAAGGCTTTTGACTTTTTACAGAAACTTTTTGAACTGAGGCCTGATATTTCACTGGCTATTGCAAAAGACATCCTCATCATAGATGACTTTTTCCTCGATAGAAAAAACCCCGTCTACCGGGAATTTGCTCTCCACCTAAACAAGATGAACATCGCCTCCGTGACATTCATAACAGGACTGACAAAGGATGAGATCTATGAGTTTCATAGGTTTTTATCAGAGGATTTTGGTGATTCATCTGTAGAAACACTTCAGGAAGCATTCAACAAAATCAAACTGATTCATATTAAGGCTGATTTCATTAATTATGATGCATTTGTATTTAAAGAAGGGGAGACAGATAAAGAAGCTCCAACAGGACAACTATGGGAAAAGTATATACACGGGTTACTTGATGGAACACTCCAGACAGAGGCACTCTCAAATATGGTACAGGAAATTCCTCCGATAGCATTTGCTGGACTGTTAAACCAGACTGCCGCTGATAATCTCAAAGAAGAGACCTATGACCGAGTTATTACCACCTATCTCAGAAAATCCTCAGAAAGGGCCTTCACAAGCAAGGAGCTCAAGAAGCTCCTCGATTTTATCAATGGACTCCGTCCTGACCTCAAAAAGCAGTTTCTTTCCTCTACTGTCAGAACAGTTTCAGAGGATATCGATTCTGTTGAGACAGTGCTCAGAGAGACTCCCGTAGACAAGGTCATAGATCTTCTCACTACTATTAATGAACAGCAGGTTGCCATACCGGAAGCCCTCAAGAATCTCCTCGATAAATTTTCAAGACTCCACAAAGATAAAGGTGCTGAGCGTCTCTTTCGAGGAAACCTTATTGCAGATGATATCTTAATTTCACCTGATGTTTTAAACCTATTGAGCGATGGTAATTTTGAGATTTTTGTGACTGCTACCTATCAGAAAGAGATTCAGAAACTGTTAGATTTTGATTCAACAAAAATCGCTATAGAATTCAAAGAGCTCAGGAGAGAATGTAGTGATGAGTGTATTGAGAGAGATTTTAATATCACTATTCTTGAACTCATTTCATCTGATATCATCTCTGAAGAAGAATATACAAACTTTATCAATACTCTGAAAGAACATCTATCGCAATTTATCGGAACCGGTCAGTATGGACAGGTTCTGATAATATTCAGTGTTTTAGAATCGAATGCTGAGAGAGGGAGATTTTCTGAAATAACGTCAGAGGCTCTTCAGTATTACCATACCTCAGAGTTCATTTCTTTCCTCGTTGACTCATTGAGGATAATGGGCAGACTTACGAGAGAAGAATCATTACTCATCTGTAATCATTACGGAGAGAGGATAATTGCACCTTTGTTAGATGCACTTATTGAGGAGGGGTCGCAAGCAGTCAGGAGATTTCTCATCAGTCTGATAACCTCATTCGGTGATAAGGCTAATCCTGAGGTGATAAAACGACTCGGTGACAACAGGTGGTTTGTAAAGAGAAATATGCTCTTTATCCTGAGTGAATGTGGTGGAAAGGATGTAATCCCACATGCCAGGCCTTACTGTCATCATGAAAACCCTAAGGTTGGGTATGAGGCAATAAAATGTCTGCTGAAAGCTGGAGATAAATATTGTATCGGGGCGCTCAAAGAAAACCTTTTATCAGAATCCAGTGAAGCGTCCAAACAGGCCCTTGCCCTTTCAGGAACTTTCAGGGTAAACGAAGTTGTCCCTGATTTAATCCAGATGCTCAGGAAAAAAGCGATAAGTGGTGCCGATTTTCACGAAAAAATTCCTATTGTAAAAGCCCTTGGTGCGATAGGAGATCCACGAGCTTTGAATGCCCTGAGAGATGTTCTTTCAACAAAGAGCCTCTTCTTTAAAGACTCTATTGAGAAACTGAAAGAAGAGATATACATAACGCTCAAAAATTATTCCTATAATGATATGAATGATCTGATCGAAGCAGGCATGAAATCTAAAAATGAGCGTATCCGGGTAGAATCGTTGAGAGTTAAGAGGTCGCACAATGGGTGAAGTCGAACGTATAAAGAAATTCATTTCCGTCTTTCAGACCACCATTTCAACGTGATCCTTATATTCAAAAAATCATATATCTTTAGATGACATGACTCAGAAAGCCTTCTCGATCCTGAACGAACTCCTGACAGAACAAGATAGTCTGAAAATTATGATCGTAGAGAATGACCTGATCGTCGATAATAATCCTCTCAGAGATACAGGGATTCATACAGCCAATCTCATTAAGCGTTTCAAGAGAAGGGGAATTTCACGTATTGACTTTTTGAAGGGGGTTACCTTTTCAGAAATCAAGCAGTTTATTGTTGACCTCTCTGAAACTGATAAGGGGTTAAAAACATATCCGAATATCAAGACTGGCGTTATTGATGTCAGATTAGGAGGACTCAAGGTTGACGCCGATTTTGACATAAGTAACCTCCCCCGTTTTACTTCAGAACAGATTGAAACAGTTAAGGAGGTTTACCACGACATCTCATATTTCAGGAGACTGAATACAGCAGGGCTCGAGGAAATAGTGGTTAACTTTATTGTCACTTTCAGGAAAGCGGCAAATATCCTGCAATTAATAAGTCCTGTCAGATCGTATAGTGAGTATACCTATACGCATGCGACGAATGTAGCAGTATTGTCCATGTTTCAGGCAGAATCTCTCGGTGTAACAGATGAGTTGTTACGTGATATCGGCATAGCAGCTCTCCTGCATGATGTGGGTAAATTATTCATTTCAAATGAGATACTGGAGAAAAACGGACCCCTTGAAGAAGACGAGTGGGATGAGATTCGGCAACACACCCTCTATGGCGCACGATACCTTACAAAGGCTGATGACCTGACCCGTCTTGCCCCTATCGTTGCACTTGAACATCATCTCAGGTATGACAGTCAAGGATATCCGAAGCTCAATATAACTTCCAAAAGACAACACATCTGCAGTCAGATTGTGGCAATTTCAGATTTCTTTGACGCAATGAGGAGCCGGAGACCTTATAGACGAGAATTGGAAACAAAGGAAATACTCTCTCTGATGAAAACGAAGGCCGGTACAGAATTTAATCCCTTACTCTTAGATAATTTTTTAAGAATAATGGTTTTGACACTCAAGGAAAAATAATAATTCCCTTACTTTATTTTTGTTCCTTCTTTCATCGGCCTGTCCGGGGTAATGATTACAGGACTTCCTTCACTATCAGATGCCGCAAGCAACATACCCTGTGATTCAACACCCATAAGTTTCACAGGTTGTAAATTTGTAACTACAACAATACTTTTGCCTGTAAGCTCTTCAGGTGAATATACTTTGCCAATCCCTGCTACTAACTGTCGCTCTTCACCTGTGTCGACCTTCATCACAATTAACTTATTTGATCCTTCAACCCTCTTTGCCTCAAGCACCTTTCCTATCTTGAGTTCAATCTTTGCGAATTCTTCAATTGTGATCACTTCTTCCTCCTGCTATTCTTTTAAATTAACCTTAATATTGCAAATTTTTTCTTCATTTTGAAAGGCAGATGTGCTGAAAAAGCTCTGTCAGCAACACCTTATAGCCCTCAAGGCTGGATAGCCAGCTTTTCTTTAAAATACACCCCCCTTTAATCCCCCCTTACCAAGGGGGGACTCAGGGGGGTTGTCATGTGTATCATGATTCAATCTTGTCGCTTTGCTGGGGTTTTTCAGCATATCTGCCTTACATTTTATGCAACTGGCGGGTTAATTTTAGTAATCTTTCTGAAAAAGCATGTCCTGTTACCTGTGTGGCATGCACCTGAACCTCTCTGGATCACCTTTATAAGCAATGTGTCCTCATCACAATCATACAGAATCTCTTTTACTTCCTGGACATTGCCTGATGTTTCACCTTTTTTCCAGTACTTCTGTCTTGAGCGTGACCAGAAATGTGTGAATCCTGTCTCGAGTGTCATCTCAAGGGATTTCCTGTTCATATATGCCATCATCAACACATCACCGGTTTCCATGTCCTGAACAATGGCTGGTATTAACCCTTTTTCATCATATTTAAGTTCAGGTATCATCGTATCTCCTCAGAAAGTCTTTTGTAATTTTTTGTTAACGTCTCTATACTCCATCACAACTTGTACCCTATTTTCCTCAAGAACTCTTTTCTCTGTGTTTTATCCTCAGCAGTCTCTACCCCCTTTGGAGAAAAGCCGTCAATGACACCGAGCACACCATTACCCTGTGGAGTTGTTGCAACAACAACCTCAATGGGGTTTGCTGTTGCACAGAAAATTCTGCAGACCTCAGGGCAATTCTTTATCTGGTTGAGAATGTTGATTGGATATGCATTTTTAAGAAGAATACAAAACACATGACCAGCACCTATTTCTTGAAGATTCCTGACACAGAGATGAACAAGTTCGGTGTCATTGCCCTCTGTTCTTATGAGGCATGGGCCTGATGCTTCTGTGAATGCAATGCCAAATTTTGCCTGAGGGACAGTCGTTGCTATGATTTCATAAAGGTCCTCTGCAGTCTTTATAAAATGTGTCTGACCGATTATAATGTTGCAGCCTTCCGGGATATCTATCTTTATTACTTTTAGTTCCACACTTCCCTCCTTTTAATCGTTAAGCGTAAATGGTGAGGCGTGAGGAGGATTAAAAAATCTACTTTACGTTTCACACCTGACGACTCACGATTTTTCAGTATGCTATAATGAAAATAAATTTTCAGAGTTATGTCAAGTCTTAAATTTCAAAAGTTGAACATGAAGAGTGATAAATTAAGAGTTACAGGTAAAAAGAATTCAAAACTTTTTATTTGTCAGTTGTTTTTTGTCGTCTGCTTCCTGTTCCTTTCATATTCATCATCATGGTGTGCGGAAATAACAGGGCCTGAAGTAAAAATGCAGAACAATGAAATTTATGTGACAACCTCAGTCCTGCTCGAAGAAAAACAGATACAGGAGATCAAGAATGGAATAAAAAAGGAGCTTAGATTTTACATAGACCTCTTCAGGGCATGGAATTATTGGCCTGATGAGTTTGTACTCGGCAAATCCTTCGTGAGAACTATTAAATGTGATCCGGTAAAAGGAGAATATATTGCAACATCATATGACGGAAGTATTCTCACTGAGAAGAGGTTTAAGTCGTTTGAATCTATGATGAAATGGGCTCTGGGCATCAATGACCTGAAACTCTCAAATATACGGGAACTCGAACAGGGAACATATTTTGTGAGAATAACTGTCGAATCAAAAATAAGAAAACTGCCTCCTGTGATAGGATACTTTATTATTTTTTTATCTGAAAACGAATTTAAGGTCGCAAAGGACTCAACCTCTTTTGCTGTA
This sequence comes from Nitrospira sp., assembly GCA_016873595.1. Classification (GTDB taxonomy): domain Bacteria; phylum Nitrospirota; class Thermodesulfovibrionia; order Thermodesulfovibrionales; family SM23-35; genus VGWZ01. Next base: position 6,139 of record VGWZ01000045.1, on the reverse strand, counting down.
GGTGCGGTGAAATGAAAGACCTTCGTTTTAATACCATTGTAGTACTTCTCTCCCTGCTCATTATCGGAGTCTTCTTGATTGAACTCTACTATATGAGGCTTGAGACCGTTCCCTTCCTAACAAAACTGACCATCCTCGTACTCCTGAACCTCACTATTATTGCACTTCTCACCCTAATATTCTTTGTGAGTAAAAGCCTTGTGAGACTTTATTTCGAGAGAAGAAATAAGGTCCTCGGCTATAAGTTTAAAACAAAACTCGTGGTTATCCTTGTTGTTCTGACCTTAATCCCTACTGCCCTTTTATTCATGGTTTCGAGCGGGCTTGTGACAAATTATATTGAACGATGGTTTACCCCACAATTACGAGAGCCTTTAGACAGGTCAATAGAAATAGCAAAATCTATTTATGAGATCGAAAAACAAAAGGCATTCGAGTACGCAAAAGCACTCTCAGCAGGGAAAACAACTGCCGGCAATTATACTGTCAGATATCTTAAAGAGATACCAAAAGACGCTACTGAAACAGTTCGGGCTGCATTTGACGGCAGGGCAGGTGTTGAGGTCATATCAGGAGAAAAGGGAGACACGGTAAAGGCAGTTGCGCCAGAATACAAAGAAGGCAGACAGAGAGGCATTATAGTCGTCGAATCCTTTATACCCAAAAAGATTACTGAAAATGTGGAAAATATAAAAGATGCGTATGAAAATTATCTCACACTCGAATCATGGAAAGTACCTATAAAAACAAATTACCTCCTGATTCTCGGCTTTTTTACCCTGCTCGTTATTTTTATGGCACTCTGGATTGCCCTTAAGATCTCAAGGGGAATCACCGATCCGATAGAAAGCCTTGCACAGGCAACAGAGCAGGTTGCTGCAGGAAACCTCGATATAAAAGTAGATTTAAAGAGGGAAGACGAAATAGGCCTTCTCGTAAATTCATTTAATAATATGGTCAAAGAGTTGAAGGAAGGAAAGGAATCGCTTCAGTCTGCTTATCTTGTGTCGAACAGAAGAAGACTCTTTATGGAAAATATACTTGAGAACATAAACTCCGGCGTGATTATGCTTGACACAACCGGAAATATACTGATGATCAATAGTGCTGCATGTTCAATACTTGACATAAATCTGGAAGCGGTGATGAATAAACATTACAAGGAACTTATGTCTTTGATAAAATCCGAAGAACTTCAGAACCTTGTAAAGGGAATAGAAGGCCGAGAATTCAGAAGAGTCAAAAAGGAAATTAAGGCAACTGTAGGTGGCAGGAAAGTTATCATCCGGGTCTTTATCACCAGTCTCAGAGATTCTCAGAAATATATAGGCCTCCTTGTTGTCTTTGACGACCTCACTGATATTATTCGGGCTGAGAAAGCACTTACATGGCAGGAGGTTGCCAGAAGGATCGCACATGAGATAAAAAACCCCCTGACCCCCATTAAACTCTCCACAGAACGCATTGTCAAGAAATGGGAAAGCAGAGATGATGATTTTGACCATGTCTTCGACCGCTCTACAAAAACAATCATAAAAGAGGTTGAAGACTTGAAAAGGCTGGTTGACGAGTTTTCAAGGTTTGGCATGATGCCTGAGATAAATAAAACGCTCACCCCTATGCCGACCATAATAGATGAGGCAGTGAATCTGTATAAAGGTTATAAGGGTGTAGAAATAAATGTATCGATACCAGAAGAAAATCCACCGGTAGAACTTGATGGAGAACAGTTTAAAAGGGTTATGAAAAATATATTCGACAATGCAATCGATGCGATCTCTCACGAAGGGAGAATCGATGTGAAACTACAGTTTGATGTGCCCTCAAATAGAGTATACATAGATATTGCAGACAACGGTCCTGGCATAAGGGATGAGGATAAGGAGAAATTATTTCTTCCGTACTTCTCAACCAAAAAGCATGGCACTGGCCTTGGTCTTGCAATTGCAGATAGAATTATCGCGGAGCACAGAGGTAATATAAGAATCAGGGATAATGAGCCAAAGGGAACTGTATTCACTATTGCAATTCCAATAAAGGAGAGTTAAATGGTAGCGCCTGTCGTACTTATTGTAGATGACGAAGATGGAATAAGGGAAACCCTTTCAGGGATATTTGAAGATGAGGGATGTGATGTCTTAACCTCAGGTACTGGTGAAGAGGCAATAGAGGTGATCAAAGAGCAAATGCCGGATTTGATACTCCTTGACATATGGCTTCCTGGTATTGATGGTATTCAAACCCTTAAGGAAATCAAGGCGTTTAAGCCTGAACTCCCTGTAATCATGATCTCGGGGCACGGCAATATAGAACTTGCGGTAAAGGCAACAAAAATGGGAGCATACGACTTTCTTGAAAAACCCCTTTCTCTTGAAAGGGTTTTACTCGTTGCAAAGAGGGCACTTGAAAGAAGAACACTCGAGATGGAATATAAAGCCCTCAAGCAGGATTTAACAAAAAAATATAGACTTGTTGGCAGCTCGCAAAGCATGACCCATTTAAAAGAACAAACAACTATGGCTGCACAGAGTAACAGCAGGGTTCTTATTCTCGGTGAGAGCGGCTCTGGCAAAGAGCTTGTTGCACGAATGCTTCATGAAAAAAGTAGAAGGGCAGAGAAACCTTTTATTGAGGTAAATTGTGCAGCAATCCCTCAGGAGCTCATAGAGAGTGAACTATTCGGACATGAAAAAGGCTCCTTTACAGGCGCATTTGAAAGGAAGAAGGGTAAATTTGAGCTTGCTGATAAAGGTACGTTGTTTCTTGACGAGGTTGGTGACATGTCGCTTTCTGCCCAGTCAAAGGTTCTTCGGGTTATTGAAACTCAGGAATTTCAGCGCGTGGGCGGCAGCAAGAATATAAAAGTTGATGTGAGGATAATTACTGCGACGAACAAAGACCTTAAAGAGGAAGTAAGAAAGGTGACTTTCAGGGAAGATCTTCTCTACAGGCTGAATGTGATTCTGATAGTGGTTCCTCCCTTGAGAGAGAAAAAAGAGGACATACGAGAACTTGTTGAGTATTTCCTCGAATATTTTGCTGCAGAATATGGACAGAGACCGAAGAAGATAACCTCTGAAGCATTAAAGACATTTGAGGCATATGACTGGCCCGGGAATATAAGAGAACTAAGGAACGTGATAGAAAGACTTGTGATAATGACTCCTTCAGATACCATTACACCCAAAGCCCTTATTGTTGCTGAACCAACACAGTCTGACTATATTGCGTTCAAAACACTGAAGGAAGCAAGGGATGCATTTGAGAAAGCTTTTATCATAAAGAAACTCGAAGAAAACAATTGGAATATTTCGAAGACAGCAGAACACCTTCAAATCGAGAGAAGCAACCTTCACAAAAAAATCAAGGCATTTGATATCAAAGTGCCGTGATGAGCTATTCTCCTATCCTGTGAAGCTTCATAAGGTTCGTTTTTCCTGGAGTTGATAATGGGGAACTTGAGGTGATGACTATCCCATCGCCTCTCTTTACAATACGCTCCTCGATAAGAGACTTCTCCACCTCTCTTATCATCTCATCAGTAGTTGTAAGGCGCCTCATAATTTTTGGGATAACACCCCAGTAGAGGCACACTCTGTTTTTTACCTCTTTGTCAGGTGTATAAGCAATGATTGGAACCATGGGTCTGAACTTTGATAAAAGCCTCGCGGTAAAACCTGACTGTGTAAATGCAACGAGCACCTTTGCGCCTATGTCCTCTGCAGCTCTGCACGATGCATCTGCGGTAGCCTCAGCAAAGGTGTTTCCATGAATATAAGATGGTTCTATTCCCTTTATTGATTCAGTGTGTGTGATAATTCTGTCCATCATATTCAGGGCATCAACAGGATATTTTCCTGTCGCTGTTTCCGCAGAAAGCATCAGCGCATCAGTACCATCAAGTACTGCATTCGCAACATCTGTTGTCTCCGCCCTTGTCGGCCTTAAATGCTCTGTCATAGACTCGAGCATCTGTGTTGCAGTAATAACAATCTTTCCTCTTTTATTTGCATAATCAATTAACTTCTTCTGTATAAGGGGAACCTCTTCAGGTGGAACCTCAACACCAAGATCACCCCTTGCTACCATGATTCCGTCAACCTCTGATAGAATTTCTTCAATATTATATACGGCCTCTGGTTTTTCTATCTTTGCGATGAGCGGGATCTGTTGTCTTTTCTCTTTAAGCCATTTCTTTACTTCTCTCACATCACCAGCATCTCTGACAAAAGATATAGCCACATAATCAACGCCCACTTGTATTCCAAACAAAAGGTCTCTTTTATCCTTTTCTGTAAATGAGGGAATAGATAACTTTACACCGGGAAGATTCACGCCTTTTCTGTCTCTTAATATTCCGCCTTCAACGATTCTTGTTTTAAGTGCATTCTTTGCACGACTAAGAACGTGGAGTTGAATGAGCCCGTCATCAAGGAGAATCCTGTCACCCCTCTTAGCATCTTTGAGAAGTGCCGGGTATGATATAAATATCCTCTCTTGATTTCCAACCCCACTCCCAGGCACAAGCAACAGTGTCCTTCCTTTCTTGAGTTCAATCGCACCGGACTCAATAAATCCAACCCTGATCTTTATACCCTGAAGGTCTTGGAGGATTGCAATTGGTCTGTTATACCTAACTGAAACATCACGAATGATTTCTATAACTTTCTTATGAGTATCGTGATCACCGTGAGAAAAATTTAATCGTGCAACATCCATCCCGTTTTTTATGAGAGAAGAGATAATTTCTTTACTCGCGGATGATGGCCCAATTGTGCAGACTATTTTTGCTCTTCTTCTACTCAACATACTCAAATTTTACTTCCTTATCGTCCTTTTTCAATAGTATATGCCTCTGCCATCCTTCACCTCTTTCAGGATAATCAGACCTGTAGTGTGCTCCTATACTCCCTTTTCTCAGGAGGGCTGCCTCTGTGATGAGCATGGCTACTGTGAGCATATTTTTCAGTTCGAGTTCTCGTCTTGTTGAGAAGGTCTTATCAAGGACATATGACCATTCAGCGAGTTTATCCTGTGCAGCTTTAATAGACTCTTCACATCTTATTATGCCAACCTTTTCCCACATTATTTTTTTCAATGCATGCCTTATCTCTTCATGCTCGGAAAGTGAAGGATGAATGGTGATCTCCTTACCATCTATCACTAATTGTTCATCAGTAACCGGGGAGTTCAATGCTCCCTTATCTGCTCTTGCGCCAAATACGAGTCCCTCAAGAAGGCTATTTGATGCAAGCCTGTTTGCACCATGAACACCGGTGCATGCAACCTCACCTGCTGCGTACAGACCTTTTATATTTGTAGCACCATTGAGATCTGTTTTTACACCACCCATCATATAGTGAGCTGCGGGTGAGACAGGTATTAAATCTTTTATTATGTTCACATCATATTGAAGACATGTGGTATAAATTCTTGGAAATCTCTTCTTCACAAAATTGCCATCCATATGGGTAAGGTCTAAGTAAACGTGGTTACTCTTGGTCTTTACCATCTCTGATATAATTGCCCTTGAAACCACATCCCTTGGCGCAAGCTCTGAGTCAGGATGATAGTTTTTCATAAAGGGTTCTTTGAATACATTCCTTAAAATTGCTCCCTCACCTCTCATTGCCTCGCTTAACAAAAACTGCGGAGAAGAAGAGGCAAAAAGCACTGTCGGATGAAACTGGACAAACTCCATATCCTCAAGAATCGCACCTGCCCTGTATCCAATAGCCATTCCGTCTCCGGTTACCACCGCAGGGTTTGTTGTCCTCGAAAATACCCGTCCTGCCCCACCTGTGGCGAGCACTGTAGCCCTTGAAAAAATAGCAATTATATCTGTGTTCTTTAACACATATGCTCCGTTACATCTGCCGTTATCAATAATTAGATCAATTGCTGTACAGAATTGAAACCTCTGGACTTTCACAAGAGATTTCACTTTATTTATCAGAACTCTCTCCAATTCCCTGCCTGTGGAGTCACCCTGTGCATGTAATATCCTCCGTCTTGAATGAGCTGCCTCTAAGGTAAAGGATAGCTTTGTGCCTTCTTTGTCAAACTCCGCTCCCCACTCGATAAGCTCAAGGATTCTCGGTGGCCCTTCCTCAACAAGAACCTTTACTGCCTCTTCTCT
>VGWZ01000044.1 GCA_016873595.1 Nitrospira sp. | reverse complement strand
GACGAATACTGCAGCGTACCGAACTGACCTCTGAACAGGCTAATATATTGAAAAAGCTGAATTTTTCTCCGCCACCTAAGCTATACAGGATTGATTTGAAGGGTTAATTTCATAGTAACACGCCAAAAACTTGCCCTGATGTTAACAACTTGATTTTACATAGAAATTTCGTTTCTGTTAGCCTATGACTGTCGAACGTGGGTCTCAGCCTCATATCCATATGCCCTGAGTATCCCGGCAAAATATTTTTCAAATTGATACCCTGCAGGACCAAGAGAATACAGTGCTCTCTTGATGGAATATTTCATATCTGACGCCTGGGTGTATTGTTTCAGAAGGCGCCTTGCCATTCTGAAGATATGTTTTGTATGTGAGGATTGGCTGATCTGCTTTTTCACTTTTTTTGCAATATCCCATGCGATGTCTGATGATGCTCCGGATCGGATGAGAGAATCGACGAGCTTCTCGATGTTGAATTCCTCCTTCTGTCCTGATGCCTTTATAATCGTCAGTGCCATGGAAAGATTCTATACCATAGCAGTGGTCTATGAAAAGTGTATTCGTGAATCGAGAAAGAGTGGAAGTTAGGGGAAAGCTCTGAGCTTCATGCAAGATTATGATATAGTAGGTATATCATGCTCTTACATCTTTATCGAAGACCAGCCCTTTCTCTGGCAAAGAAAAGCGAACTGTTGTCAATCGCACAACAGAAGGTTTCTCCTGAGATAAAAGATATAGAGACAGAATACTGTTTTAACATTGAGACAATAGCTTCTCTTACAGATGAAGAACTTACCATACTCCGATGGCTTCTCGCAGAGACGTTTGAGCCTGAAAATTTTTCTGGTGAGAGTTTTTTAAATAATACCCCCCCTATCCCCCCCTTGCCAAGGGGGGACGTTGGGGGGGTGCTTACCCGTCACTGTATTTTAGAAGTTGGTCCGAGGATGAACTTTACCACTGCATGGTCAACAAATGCAGTCTCAGTATGCCATGCCTGCGGATTGACAAAAATTACACGTATTGAACGTTCGAGGAGGTATAAACTAATCATTAGTCGGCAGTCAGCAGTCAGCAGTCAGCAGTTAAATCCCCCTATATCCCTCGATAATCCCCCCATCCCCCCTTTAGAAAAGGGGGGCAAGGGGGGATTTGACCTTCAACCGTTTTTAGATCTGATTCACGACCGAATGACGGAGTGTCATTATTCTGAAAGGCTGACTACCTTTGAAACAGGAATGAAACCAGAGCCTGTTTATGTTGTCCCTCTGATTGAAGAAGGGAAGGAAGCACTCAGAAAGATAAACATTGGTATGGGACTCGGTCTGGATGACTGGGACATAAACTGTTATTATAACCTCTTTGTTTATGATATTGGAAGGAATCCCACAAACGTAGAATGTTTTGACCTTGGACAGTCAAATAGTGAGCATTCAAGACACTGGTTTTTTAAAGGCAGATTGATCATAGATGGTAAGGAAATGCCAAATACTTTAATGGATATAATCAAGCAGCCCCTCAGAACCAATCCTCATAACAGTGTTATTGCATTTAAAGATAATTCAAGTGCTATTAGTGGATATGAGATATGGACAATACTACCAGAGCATCCTGGCAAGCCGTCCCGATTTCAAGGTTCAAGGTTTAATTATCACATCATCTTCACAGCTGAGACTCACAATTTTCCTACTGGTGTTGCACCATTCCCTGGTGCAGAGACAGGCACAGGCGGGAGGATAAGAGATGTTCATGCAACAGGAAAGGGTAGCCTTGTTATAGCTGGAACAACCGCCTATTGTGTTGGTAATCTCCGAATACCAGGATACTCTTTACCATGGGAAGACCTTTCTTTTAAATATCCACCAAATCTGGCATCTCCACTTCAGATAGAGATAGAAGCAAGCAATGGCGCTTCTGATTATGGGAATAAATTTGGTGAGCCAGTCATTCAGGGCTTCACAAGGTCATTTGGTATGAGATTGCCATCTGGTGAAAGAATTGAATGGATAAAGCCGATAATGTTTACAGGTGGCGTAGGGCAGATAGATAACAAACACATTGAAAAAGGTAATCCTCAAAAGGGGATGTTTGTCATAAAGATCGGAGGCCCTGCTTATAGAATCGGTATCGGCGGTGGCGCTGCCTCAAGCATGATACAGGGCGAAAATATTGCGGAACTGGATTTCAGTGCAGTACAGCGTGGTGATGCGGAGATGGAACAGAAGGTAAACAGGGTTATCAGGGCTTGCGTGGAGATGGGAAATGAAAATCCCATTATGAGTATTCATGACCAGGGTGCTGGAGGAAACTGTAATGTGGTGAAAGAAATTATCTTTCCTGCCGGTGCAAAAATCGAGATAAGAAATATTCTCCTTGGTGATACTACACTTTCAGTGCTTGAGATATGGGGGGCTGAGTATCAGGAAAATGATGCATTGCTTATAAAGACTAACAGTATCGAGATGTTTTTGGAGATATGTAAAAGGGAGAAAGTTCCGTGTGCAATTATCGGAGAAATTACAGGAGACGGTTATGTAATAATTCATGACAGGACAGACAGGAGCACTCCTGTGAACCTTGACCTCTCAAAGGTTCTTGGTGAGATGCCACAAAAGACTTTTACTATTGAACGCATTCAACCAAAACGTGAACCTTTGAAATTGCCTGATGATATTACTGTAAGAGATGCCATCGAAAGAGTACTTCGTCTTGTTTCAGTAGGTTCAAAGAGATTCCTTACCAACAAAGTTGATAGGTCTGTTACAGGGCTTATTGCCCAGCAGCAATGCATTGGCCCTCTTCAGCTTACTATATCGAATGTAGCAGTTGTCAGCCAGAGCCATTTTGGATTGACAGGAGCTGCAATTGCTATCGGTGAGCAACCTATAAAAGGGTTGATAAATCCTCAGGCAATGGCACGAATGAGTGTTGGTGAAGTACTCACAAATATTGTGTGGGCAAAGGTGAGTGCACTTGAAGATATTAAATGCTCAGGGAACTGGATGTGGGCAGCAAAACTTCCTGGTGAGGGTGCTATGATCTATGATGCGGCGATCGCATTGAGAGATATCATGATTGAACTCGGTATCGCAATTGATGGAGGGAAAGACAGCCTCTCCATGGCTGCCATAGTTGCTGATTCATCCGGCAAGACCGAGATAGTCAAAGCTCCTGGAACACTTGTTATTTCTGCGTATGCCACATGCCCAAATATTACAAAAGTTGTCACGCCTGATATAAAAATGCCCGGTGAAAGTAAGCTGCTTTATATTGATCTCGGCCTCGGGAGATATAGAATGGGGGGCACTGCATTAGCCCATATCTATGACCAGATCGGGAATGAATCTCCTGATCTGGATGACCCTCAGCTTCTTAAACGTACTTTTAATGTTATACAAAGATTTATCTCTGAGGAACTTATTCTCTCTGGACATGACAGGAGTGACGGAGGATTAATAACGACACTCCTTGAGATGGCTTTTGGAGGCAATTGCGGGACAGAGATTAACATGATACAGGATGCAGGATACAAGATACAGGATGAAAAACATAAAAATCATGCATCGTGCATCATGCATCATACATCAGATCCAATTTCTCTTCTTTTCTCAGAAGAACTTGGTATGGTGATCGAATATATACCTGAAAATGAAGATGTAATAAAAGGTATTCTGAAAGACAATGGGATACCTTATCAGATAATCGGGAATACTACTTTCGAAAAAAAGATAGACATAAGTATAAATGGTAATTCTGTTTTGAAAGAAGACATGAAGACACTCAGAGCTGTCTGGGAAGAAACAAGCTATCAACTTGACAGGCTCCAGGCAAATCCTGATTGTGTTGATGAGGAAAGAAAGGTCAATTTTGACAGAAAAGGACCTGAATATGTTCTAACATTTACTCCGCAAAAGACACCTCAAAGACTTTTCGAAATAGATGTCAAACCGAAAGTTGCTATCATCCGTGAAGAGGGCAGTAATGGAGACCGTGAGATGACATCAGCCTTTTATCAGGCTGGATTTGAGGTATGGGATATTACAATGACAGACCTTCTTGATGGCAGAATTAATCTTGATAGTTTTAGAGGTGTTGTTTTTGTTGGAGGATTTAGTTATGCAGATGTCCTCGATTCGGCTAAAGGTTGGGCGGGTGTAATCAGATTTAATAAAAAACTCTTTGAACAATTCCAGAGATTCCATGAAAGACCTGATACCTTCAGTCTTGGTGTTTGTAATGGTTGTCAGCTCATGGCACTTCTCGGGTGGATACCCTGCAAAGGGATTCCTGATACTATTCAGCCGAGATTTATCCAGAATAAGTCAGGCAGATTTGAATCAAGGTTTTCAACAGTACATATTGTACCGAGTCCTGCCATCATGCTCAGAGGAATGGAAGGTTCTACACTTGGTGTATGGGTTGCCCATGGTGAAGGGAGAGTTTATTTTCCTGACAATCGAATACAGCAAGAGGTTATAAGACAGTATCTTGCACCGATACGGTTTGTTGATAACAATGGAGAAATTACTGAGACATATCCTTTTAATCCGAATGGCTCTCCTTCAGGCATAACAGCCCTCTGCTCTCCTGATGGCAGGCACCTCGCAATGATGCCCCATCCAGAGAGAACATTTCTTAAATGGCAGTGGGCTTATATGCCGGAAGAATGGAAAAAGAACCTTGAAACGTCACCCTGGCTTACAATGTTCCAGAATGCAATGGAGTGGTGTATTGAATAAATCGTTATGCGGAAAACTGGAAAGGCTCGTATCTGGTGACTTTATTTCGCCGTGATTTTTTTGCGATATAAAGCGCTTCATCAGCATGCCTCACTACTGTATCAATCGTATCACCATCATTGGGGAATGTCGCAACACCACCACTTACAGAGACATACCCTGATGGTTGTTTTTCCTTGTGTCTGAATGGATAGTTTTCTATGAGCTTTCTTATTTTTTCTGCGTACTTTATGGCACCATCCTTATCGGTATCCTGTAAAAGTGCGATAAATTCCTCTCCCCCATATCGTGCAATCACATCCATTCCTCTTGAATGGTCTTTTAAAAGACGGCTTAATTCTTTAAGGAGATGGTCACCTTCGGTATGACCGTTTAATCAGCAACCATTGCAATGAACCTCTTTTCGTTCCCGCTACTTGTTTTTATATTACCAAGACCTATCGCCCCTATGAGCCTGTCTTTAAAGAATATTGGAGCAGCAATATCTATATTATCATCTATTCCCTGATGGTGTAAGGCAGTACGTGAAAGCATCATCCTGCTTTCAGCAGACTTACCTACTACCCCTTCACCACATTTCACCACAATCTTCTGCTTTTTATTGGAACCATAAGCACTCACAAGCTCAAGTGAATTAGAATCACCATTAAACATGTATAATTCTATCGCCTGGGCATCGGTGAGAATCTTTGCAAGGCGTATAATTGAAGAAACTATTTCGTCAAATGTGAGATCTGTGCTCAGTTTTTTCACCATCTCCGGGACTTTTATCAGGAAGTGAATATATTTCTCATTTTCCCTTTTGACATTTTCAATCTCTCTTTGGAGGTCCTTGCTCCTTGATTCTTCCATAATTACATTTTTGTTATAATTTTTTTCTGCCTCTAACCTTATCAATTCTTCTTGTTGAATACCTGCCTTTTTTCCCGAGAGGAAAGCGATGAGAGCGGTTACTGCAACAGAAAGAGTAACGATAAGTATTGTGGTAAGTAATGGAGATTCAGTTATTTCCATTTTTTATCGAGCCTCATTTTGTTTTGAAATAATCTCATTGTATCTTAATGTGTGAGGAACATGAAGTGACGGAGATTCATAGATTGTTTATTATAGCTAATACAATAAATAATTTTTCAATTTAATATTTTTACAACAGGCTTGGTGGCGGTGGCTGGACTCGAACCAGCGACACTGCGGATATGAGCCGCATGCTCTGACCACCTGAGCTACACCGCCACTTAAAAACAGTGAATAGTAAATAGTGAACAAATAAAGAGATAATAATTATACCAAAAAAATATTTTCTCTAAAAGAGGTAAAAACGGCGAGTCCTTATATTAATGAGTATCCCTATTGCGAAAAGATTTGAGAGGAGTGCAGTGCCGCCATAGCTCATAAATGGCAAAGGTATTCCCACAACTGGCATAATGCCTAAGGTCATTCCCACATTCACAAAGAAATAGATTGAAAACATAAATGTGATACCGAGCGCGAGTAACCTCCCGAACTCATCTTTTGCCTTCCTCGCTGTATCGAGTGCTCTTAGTATTAAAAAAAGATAGAGAAGTAACAAGATGATACTCCCTATAAATCCCCACTCCTCAGCAAAGACTGCGAATATGAAGTCAGTATGCTTTTCAGGAAGGAATCTGAAAGGGCCCTGTGTGCCTTTCAGATAGCCCTTTCCGATGAACTTCCCTGAACCTACTGTAATTTTTGATTGAGTTATATGGTACCCTATCCCGGTAGGGTCTATCTGTGGTTCAATAAACGCAACAAGCCTGCTTTTCTGGTAGTCTTTTAATCCTTCCCAGAGTATAGTGCCTATGAATGGCAAAGATACTAAACTTATAATCACGAGGAGAGTGACGACCTTTTTGTGAAGCCCTTTTACAAGTATTAAGGAAACAAAGATTGCCAGGATTATTAATGAAGTTCCAAGGTCAGGCTCTTTAATGAGTAAGGCAAAGGGGAAAAGTACGGTCAATAGGAATAACCGTAAAAGTGAGATTGTGGTGATAGTTCCGTTTATGATGCTCAATTGCTGTGCAAGCATTATGATGTATGCAAGCTTAAAAAATTCTGATGGTTGAAATGATAGAGGTCCAAAACTCAGCCATCTCTTTGCACCCATACCAGCTTTCCCTAAGAAAAATACTGCGATTAACAGGATAATGCCAAAGATGTAAATATAAAGTGAGAATCTACTCAGCCAGACATAGTCAAAACTTACTATTAAAAATAGTGCAATAATTCCGATTATGAGCCATAAGGTCTGTCTTAAATAAAATCGTGAATGTTCTCCTTCTATCGGTGGACGTGTTGCACTATATATCGTCATAATTCCAATAAGTGCGATAACAATCACAATTGAAAGTGTGATCCAGTCAAAGTTTTTAGTTATTCTGCGATCTACTCGTAACATTATCAATGTTTAATTGTGTTTTTCTAGTTTTGAGTTGTTGAGATATCCTTCTATTGCCTTCATTGCAATTGGTGCAGCAGCCACTCCCCCATGACCACCATGCTCTACAAATACTGCAAGTGCTATTTCTGGATTTTCAACCGGGGCAAAAGCAACAAACCATGCATGGTCTCTAAACTTCTCAGGGAGATAGTGAGAATCTTTTTTTATTGCGACAACCTGTGCCGTTCCTGTTTTACCGCCAATACTCATGAGCTGCGATTTTGCAGCCCATCCAGTTCCCCCCGGGTCATTCACAACTCCGGAAAGTGCTTTTTTTACAATTTCGAGGGTCTCAGGTCTTACCTTTGCTTTTCCTGTGATTACCGGGTTGGCATCTTTTATAAATGTTGGTTTATAAATATTTCCACCATTTGCTACTGCACTTGTCATGACTGCCATCTGTATTGGCGTCGTAGCGACATATCCCTGACCTATTGCCGTATTAAATGTTTCTCCGAGGAACCAGGGGAGTTTTTTCTTTTCCTGTTTCCATTTCGTATTTGGAATCAATCCCCGTCGTTCTTTTACAAGTTCGAGTCCTGTTTCTTTCCCCATACCAAAACTTAAGGCATAATCATAAATTTTATCTATTCCGAGACGTCTCCCCACCTCATAAAAATATACATCACATGATTCCACTATCGCCCTATGCAGGGAAACAACACCATGACCATTTTTACGCCAGCAGCCAAAATGCCATCTTCCATAGTTTATTCCACCCCTGCAATTTACCTTTGTCTCAGGTGTAATAACTCCTTCCTCAAGTGCTGCGATTGCAGTAATAATCTTGAATGTTGAGCCAGGAGGATACTGGCTTTGTAGTGCCCTGTTGAGCATAGGATTTTTTTTATCCTGAGTAATGGCTATCCATTCATGGTAGTTTATCCCTCTTGCGAAGAGATTAGGGTCAAAGGAAGGTTTGCTTACTAATCCCAGTATTTCTCCTGTTTTAGGTTTAACTGCAACAAGTGCACCCGTCCTTTCTCCAAATGCCTTCTCAGCCTCTTTCTGGAGATTAATATCCACACTCAATGTGATATCTTCTCCTTTCATCGGTTGTTTTTCCTGTAACAGCCTTATCTCTCTGCCGAGGGCATCAACCTCGATTATCCTTTCTCCGGGGTTACCTCTGAGTTTTTTGTCAAAGAGCATCTCAACTCCCCACTGTCCTATGAACGCTTGCGGAGGGACATCTCTGAATGCAGGGTCTCTTAACTGGGAGGGAGTAAGTTTTCCGAGATATCCTATGAGATGTGAACCGAGATTACCATAAGTATATTCTCGACTCACATCAACTTCAATGATTAGTCCTGGAAAGTCAGACCGCCTTGATTCGATATAGGTGACCTCATTGAAAGACAGACCTTGTTTTAATCTTATGAGTGTAAAAGGGCCCATACCATTTTTGTTTATTTTTTCGTGTATCTTTTCAACTGTCACATGAAGAACTTTTGAGAGTGAATCGACCTTGCTCCTATCAAATTCACCATAGATTATCGATGCACAGTAATAGGACGAATTTTTCACGAGTGGAACACCATTTCTGTCGAATATTATCCCCCTTGGTGCGGGGAGGGTGATGACTCGTAATCTGTTCGTCTCAGAAGATTTCCTGTATTCATTCCCCTGCACTATCTGCAATTGCCATAGCCTGATAATGAGGAGCAGGAAAGCTGCAATCGCTAAATAACTTATCGTTAAAATTTTTTCAGATTCACTTTTCACTTTTGCCCTTCGCTCCCCTGTTGTATGGCCCTTGGCTTCAAAAGTATACCCAAAGGGGCATTTATAAGGGATTGTAGAGTAACTATGAAGAGAGCTGCACCAATGCTCACAGGCATTCTCTCAAAGATGCTTCTCGACAGGAAAACAACGGTTCCATCAAAAAACGTGAGGACTGAAATCCCGATGACACTTAATAAAGGAGTCCATCTGAAGAAACCCCCAGACATGAATGAAGAAAAATAACCCACAAGTCCTTTACTCAGGAGATTGGGGCCAAGGAATGCACCTGAAAGGCTGTCCTGAACTGCACCAATGAGTGATCCCAATAATGTTCCGTAGACTTTTTCTCCCCTTATACCCGCATAGTAGGCAACAACAGATATGAAATTTGGAGCAACATCGAATAATGATACTCTTCCTTGAATGATGAATATCAAAGGGATTATTGTTGCCCAGAGGAGATATCTCATCTTTTTATTATTGCTACTTCCTCAATCTTTGTCGTGTCCACAAATGGGAGTACTTCTATATACCGGAAAAGACCGGTACTCTTTTTGTCAACTCTCGATACATAGCCAACAGGGATTCCTTTTGGGAAGAGTGCATCAAGCCCGGATGTGATGACAATGTCGCCTACAGTTACCTCTTCATCATAGGGGATATATTTCAACTGGCATTTCCTGTAACCTGTGCCTGAGATTATCCCCTCTCTTCTGCTTTCCTGAAGCCTTACCGATACTGAGAAGTTTATGTCAGTGAGAAGAAGCAGGGATGAATATGAATGAGATACATCTGAAATCTTTCCTGCAAGTCCATTATGTGTTATCGCGGTCATGTCTTTCTCAACCCTGTCGTGGTATCCCTTATCAAGGACAAAGGTATTTGACCAAAAGTCTGCACTTCTTGAGATAATACGTGCTGCAGTAACAAACTTCTGTTCTTTTTCCTTAAGAGAAAGGAGTTCCCTGAGTCTTTTATTTTCACGCAGGGCTTCATGATACTCCTGCTGTTCTCTGAGTAATTTATTAAGCTCTGCTTTTAATCTTACGTTTTCCTGTTCTCTTAAAAGCATTCTTTTAAATGGAGAGGTAACAGAGTCTGTCACAGAATTCACTACGCCGTGGAGACTGTTCAGTGCATTATTCAGGAACTTAAGAGGATGAAGATATCCCTTATTACTCTGGTACGTCATCAAACCTATTGAAAGGATGATGAAGAGAAAAAGCAAAAGCCTCTTTTTAGGCATTATGAGTTGATAGCAACTCTTTTGAGCAGGTCTAATTCGTCAAGCATCTTGCCGACGCCACGAACAACTGCTGTGAGGGGGTCTTCTGCTACTATGACTGGAAGCCCTGTCTCTTCCCTTATAAGTAAGTCGAGTCCCCTGAGAAGGGCACCCCCACCAGCGAGGACAATACCCTTGTCCACAATATCTGCAGCGAGTTCAGGAGGTGTATTTTCGAGAATGACCTTTATGGTATCAAGTATTATGTTAACCGGCTCATTGATGGCTTCACGGATTTCTGCTTCGTTAATTGTTATTGTCTTGGGTATACCCGATATGAGGTCCCTCCCTTTTACTTCCATTACCCGTTGTTCAGTGTCATCTGTGGGATATGCAGAACCTATTTCAATCTTTATTTGCTCGGCTGTCCTATCCCCTATCATGAGGTTGTATCTCCTTTTAATATAAGCTATAATCGCTTCATCCATTTTATCACCACCCACCCTTACCGCTTTATTGTAGACAACACCATCCAGGGAAATAACAGCAATGTCTGTTGTGCCTCCTCCTACATCTACAATCATATTACCTGATGGTTCTCCAACAGAAAGACCTACTCCTATAGCAGCCGCCATTGGCTCTATAACCAGATATACCTCCCTTGCCCCGGCAGATTGAGCAGCATCTTTTACGGCCCTTTGCTCGACTTGTGTGATGCCAGAAGGTACCCCGATGATTATCCTTGGTGAGACAAAACTTCTTCTATTATGGACTTTAGCTATGAAATACTTAAGCATCTCCTCTGTTGCATCGAAATCAGCGATTACACCGTCTTTCAATGGTTTTATGGCTACTATATCAGTAGGGGTTTTACCTATCATCTTTTTTGCATCTGTACCGATTGCAATGAGTTTCTTATTATCTCTCCTTATAACAACAACAGACGGTTCATTACATACAATACCTCTTCCTTTTATATATACGAGGGTATTCGCAGTGCCGAGATCTATTGCCAAGTCATTTGAAAACCATCCGAGTATCTTATGTAACATTAGGTCCCCCTTGAAACAGTGTCTTTATCAGTAGTTGTTATTGTCACTACTTTTGTTTTTGCGATTTCGTCACCGAGGCGCATCCTCTCTTTACTTCCCAACAAAATAATAAATTCGAAAACAGAAACTATCACTATAAATATCCATCCAAACCACGGGATCTTATACAAAAGGTATCCGATACCAAATGTGCTATTTCTGAGTATTGAGTCCTTAAAAGAACATGGTTTATTTGTATCTGCTGAAATGACCCTGATCCCTATGAGTTTTTTCCCTAAGCTTCTCCCGTCAAAAAGACCATCCCCTATCAAAAGATAGGCAAGTCCTGCAAAAAAACCAGCTTTTGGTATCACCTCTGTCACTGCTACGATTATGATAAAGTCAAGGATTTTTGCTATAATTCTGAGAAGTAAGTCTGCATTTGTGAATTTCTCAGACATCTAAAATATTAACAGAAGATTCCTAATTTTTCAAGGTCACGAATTGCGTCATCTAAAATGTAACCATATGGATATATGTTGCGACATTTATAATGTAACCCAAGCAATTCAGGCTAAAAGGGCTGAAACAGGAGGGTTACACGATGAGCAAGAAATCTATAAAAGA
>VGWZ01000043.1 GCA_016873595.1 Nitrospira sp. | reverse complement strand
AGCGCAAGGATTTCGATAGTATCTCCAAATTCATCCCTGAGCCTTTTCACAATCAGGCTTCCAATTCCACCACCCTGGCCATCGACTACAGCAATTCTAAGCATAAAATAATTATAAAGACATTTTGATACTTCTTCAACTGCAAAACATCACACTCCAATCCGCTTCTTGACAAACAATTACAAAGTTTTTTAAAGTATACACCATTCTGATGGTTAATCGAGGAAAACATGTATGTGATATTGGGAAAAGAAAGGTTTAACGACTTCATCTCGAGACTTTCAGAGATGCGGAGGTTGTTTGCGCCAGCAGTATTGAAAGGTTACAATAATTTTGCCTTTGAAAAAGTTACATCGGGTAAAGAAATTGCGATTAAATATATCCCGACCATTCTACCACCGAAAAAATTCTTTATACCCCAACGTGAAACCCTTCTGGAATTTAATATCGCTCAAGGGATAGATGCTGAGGCTGTTGTGGAGTATGAACCCATGACAATCTTTGGGGTTCATACCTGTGATCTTGCAGGGATTCAGTGCCTGAATATGGTCTTTTCGGAACGTCCTAAAGATTACAATTACCTGACACGCGGAAGTAAAATAGTTCTGATCGGACTGGAATGCAATGAATACTGCGATGAATACGCAAGTTGTAATCTGGTAAACGCGACCTTTCCATGCGGGGGATATGATCTTTTCTTTACGGATCTGGGAGATTATTTTGTCATCCATGTGAATACCCGCTCAGGAGATGAAATCATAAAGGAGATAGGGTCTTTCGAAAAAGTTGACACATCCCATATTAATGAACTGGAAAAATTACGTGAAAAGAAGCGAAAGGTATTCGGTAATGAAGTCCCCATAGAAGGGAAACATATACCGGAACTGTTCGACAGGTCATTTGGGGCAAGTGTATGGAAAGACCTCGAGGAACGATGCTTGGCATGCGGAAACTGCACGAATGTATGTCCGACATGTTACTGTTTCGATATAAGAGACGAGGTTGAATTGAACCTTGAGAGCGGAATACGGTATCGTGTCTGGTATTCCTGCCAGCTTGAGCCATTTGCTAAAGTAGCCGGAGGCATCAATTTCAGAAAGGAGCGTTCTGCAAGACAGAAACACAGATATTACCGTAAATTCAGGTATCCTGTTGATAGATTCACTCGATTTTTCTGTACGGGGTGTGGCAGGTGTACACGTACATGCATGGCCGGTATAAGTCTTAAAGAGACCCTCAATGATCTAATAAAGGAGAGTGAAAGCTAAGCATGGAAAAGATGGTTATAAAAGATTCGAGCTATAGAATAAAAAAGGCCAAAATCCTGCATACAAAAAAAATGACAGAAAATGAGAAGTTTTTCGAGATTGTGCTTAAGAGCGGGGAGAGTCTTGACCATGAACCAGGACAGTTTGTTATGATTTCTCTCCTGGGAATAGGAGAAATCCCCATTTCTGTCTGTTCATCTCCTACCAGGCGTGATTCTTTTGATATCTGTGTCAGGGCAGTTGGAAAAGTTACCACTTGTATACATAAATTAGAGGCAGGAGATGAGGTTGGGATAAGAGGACCCTACGGAAAAGGCTTTCCTGTAAGTATCCTCGAAGGAAATAGTTTGCTGATTATAGCGGGCGGATTAGGTATTGCCCCTTTGCGGTCTTTGATTAATTATGTCCTTGCCAACCGTCGTGATTTCGGAATGGTTCATATATTACTTGGCTGCAAGGAGCCCAAAGAGTTGCTCTTTAGCGAGGAACTTGAACAATGGAATGAGCGCACCGATCTCTATTATGCGTGCACTGTAGATCGTGCGGCCCCTGATTGGGCAGGAAATGTCGGGCTTATCACAACGCTTATCCCGGGTGTTGATATCGAGCCGGTTAGGACGTTTGCTGCAGTAGTTGGGCCGCCTGTTATGTATAAATTCGTGATAAAAGAGCTTTTGGCCAAGGAGATTCCGGAACGTCAGATACTCTTATCCTTTGAACGTCATATGAAATGCGGCAACGGTAAATGCGGCCGCTGCCAGATTCAGAGTCTCTACTGCTGTCAGGATGGACCTGTTTTTAATTATGAACAAATCAAAAATATGAGTGAGGCTTTTTAATTATGGAAAAACCAAAGGTTGCTTTTTTCGATTTTGCATGCTGTGAAGGATGCCAGTTGCAGGTTGCAAACATAGGAGAAGGCCTATTAGATGTCCTCGGATCTATAGATGTGGTCGAATTCAGGGAGGTCATGTCCGAAAAATGGGATAAGGAACTGGACGTTGCCATAATTGAAGGCAGCATTACCAACCCTCATGCAGTCGAGAGAATAAAACAGATACGTGAGAGGGCAAAGGTTCTAATCGCTTATGGTTCCTGTGCAACTATCGGCGGCGTAAACGGAATGAAGAACAATTTCTCCTTTGATGATATCAGGAAATATGTATATGGAGACAGTTATCAATTCTTCCCGACGGAAATAACCAAAGCAGTTCACCAGGCAGTGAAGGTTGATTATTTCGTGAATGGTTGTCCCATATATATCCCTGAATTTATTACCGTTTTAAAGGCTGTTTTGCAAGGTATTCCTTATGATGTGCCGGATTATCCCGTTTGTGTTGAGTGCAAGTTGAATGAAAATGTTTGCATGTATGACAGAGAGGTGACCTGTCTTGGGACTGTAACAAAGGCTGGTTGTAATTCATGGTGCATAAATAACGGCAACATCTGTTACGGGTGTCGTGGTATGGTTAGCAATCCTAATGAAAAGGGTGCCCAGGATGTGTTGACAAAATATAAAATTCCTATGGACCTGGTTTTAAATAAAATGAACATGTATAACAAATGCAGGGAGATCTTCTAAGATGAAGAAAAATGTAAATATCAGTGTTGAATACTTAACAAGGGTTGAGGGACATGGAAATATTGTTATAAATGTAAAGGAGGGGAAATTAGATACGTGCCGTCTGGACATTGTCGAGGCACCCCGGTTTTTTGAAGGGATGTTACGGGGCCGCTCAATATTTGAAGCTCAACATATCACCAGCAGAATCTGCGGTATTTGCGCATGCGGGCATACCCTCGCTTCGATACAGGCAGCAGAAGATGCCCTCGGCATTACCCCAACAGAACAGACGATAAAACTGAGAAAACTCCTTCTGCACTATGAGATGCTTGACAGTCACATTTTACATATTTATCTCCTTGTAGCTCCCGACCTTCTGGGGGTTAAGAGCTTTGTGCCACTCATTGGCAGTCATAATGAGGTTGTGAGAAGGGCTTTAAGGATGAAAAAGACCTTCAACGACTTGTGTGATATTCTTGTTGGTCGTCATGTACATCCCATATCTGCTACTGTTGGAGGTTTCACTAAACTTCCTAATCCGAAAGACTTAGATGCCATGCTCGATATGTTAAAAGGGATGAGACCCGATATGGATGCAACGGTGGAATTAGTCACTTCGTTGAAATTTCCTGAATTTGAAAGGGATACGGAATATGTAGCACTTGTAAGCGACAGCAGCGAATATCCTTTTTTAATGGGCGCTATTGGTTCTACTGACGGTGTCAGGATGGATAAAAGGGATTATAAGAAAATTACAAATGAGTTCGTGGTCCCACACTCTTCAGCCAAACACGCAAAACTCTGTCGAGAATCATATGCCGTTGGTGCTCTGGCAAGATTTAATCTGAATTCTGAAAAGCTCCACCCAAAGGCCAAGGAAGTAGTCACTGCATTAGGATTAAAACCCAAATGCATCAATCCATATCTGAATACAGTTGCGCAATTAGTAGAGTGTGTACATTGCCTCGAAGATGCCATATCTATTCTGGAAGACTTAAAGGGTAATTTGAATTATAACGAGGAAATCGTGGTCGGGTTAAATGAGCATGGCAGGATTCCTGTCAGGGCGGGCAATGGAGTGGGGGCTGTCGAGGTTCCCAGAGGGATTCTATTCCATAACTATGAAATAGACGAAAAGGGAATTATCAGAGATGCTAATTGCATTATCCCTACAAGCCAGAATACCGGCAATATCGAGTATGATATGATGAAATTGGTCCCGGAGATTCTTGACAGAACTGGAGAGGAAATAACCCTTGCCATTGAAATGCTGGTCCGATCCTATGACCCGTGTATTTCCTGCTCAACACATTTTCTGGATATAAAGTTCATCAACGCATGAAATAAATAAGCTTTCTCCCTTCCTCCTCGAGTCTCGACCCTTTTGGAAAGAGTCTCGATATCACATGTAAAGTCTGCGGTTGCACAGCCTTTTTCAATTCTTGTAAACATCCATCTACCCGATGTTGAAGAAAACCTCATTCTTTGATATATTTTATAAAGATGTCAATAAAACTATAAAACAATTACAAACCACTATGGATTACACATTAGTAAAATATTTAAAGTCCAATCCCGTCCTTGCTCGCTATAATCTATCTGAACAAGAGATCAATGAGCTCTTCGATTACCTTAAAAAGCATTGTTTTTCCGTAACTGTTGAAGAGATAATCAGGATGGTAGAAGAGGTAATCGGGATCAATCCGACACTGGACTGGAAAGAGATACTTGAGACTGCTGCAAAAAAGATAGTTGAATTTCTCCATGCAGAAGCAGCTTCCATTCGCATATTCGATCCTGAGACAGAAAGGCTCGTTGCTTTTGGCTCATATCAATATTCAGAAACTGAAAGATTAAAAAGCATTCCTGTCGAGAAGTCTGTTGCAGGAAAGGTCATTAAAAGTGGGAAAAGCTATCTTGTTCCCAACATCCTGTTAGAACCAGATTACACAAACAAGGAGATTGTTAAAGAGTATGGGTTTAACTCTCTTATGGCAGTACCTATAAATATCCCGAGGTTTATCGAGAAAGAATCGGATATTCTTGGAACCATCCAAATTTATTACAAAGAGAACAACAAAAAATTTGACCCTCTCGAAGTAACTTACGCTGAGTTAATGGCCAGAAGGGTCAGCTATGTGCTTGCAAAAAAACGTATCCTTGACCTTCAAAAACTGAATATACAGAAAGAGAAGATCGTTGAGAAAATTTTTCTAAAACTCAGCCATCGGGAAGGAATCAAGATGAAAGACCTTTTCAAGATGTTGATTCCAGAAATAACTGATGTTATACAGATACAGAGCTGTTCGCTCTTCTCTGTCGCACAAGACAGGAAGCACTTTCAGGTTGAACTTGAATATCCTGCAGGAATGGAAAGCCATGAGATCGGACGTGCTCTCCCGATAAAAGATCACGCGCATATTGATACGTTAATCAATGGTACTGAAAAATACGGTGATTATGAATACGAAAGAATTGATTCCTCTTATATCCTTCTCAAGAATCCCTTGAAGAGCATGTTGTCTTGTAATGAACTGAAAAAGTTTGCATATGATCATAGTGTTCATTCTGTATTATTAATCCCGCTCAAAGCCAAGGACGAGATTAATTATTTTCTTATTTTTTATGCCACTGACCGTCGCCAATATTTCACAGAACAGGAGATCGAGCTCTTAAGCTTCTTAGGAAAAGAGATAATGAAGGTACTCAGGATTGAGAAACTGGATGACGTGTTACATGACTTTAAGAACCCGAGCATTGCTGTTGCAGGTTTCGCAAAAAGGGCAAAGAAACTTCTTGAAACAGAGAATATCGAAAGTGTCAGAGACAAGATAGCTGAATATCTCGATATCATTATGAACGAAACAATCAGAATGCAGGAGTTAGCTATCTTTCCAAATGTTGAGGGTCAAGAAAGGATTATTGACCTTACCGATGTTCTTAAAAGTCGTTTCAGGATTAATGAAGAAGCAATTAAAGAGCAGAGAAGAACTAATATCAAACTTATACAAGATGAGTTATCTTCAGGTTTATCAATCTATTGTTCTCCTTTTGCATTAGAGAGGGTTCTGGATAACCTTCTTACCAATGCGACGAGTGCTATACCCGCAAAGGGAGGAGATTTGTCCATAAAGAGTTACCAGAGTGGTCAGATGGCTTGCTTTGAGATACGCAATACTGGAAAAATTCCGGAAGAAAAAATCGAACAGATTAAACGTGGAGAAGTAAAAGGCCGCGGCCTTAATATCATCTACCGTTTTATACAAACCATGAATGGAAACCTTGAGGTTTTCACTGATGAAGATTCTACAACTTTCCGTGCGATGATTCCGCTTTATCAGTAAGAGCCTCTATAGGATATGAGGAAGAGATTTTTTATAAACCCTCTTCAGGAGGTAGCCTTTGGTTCGACATATATTAGTCGCCCTCGGTTGTAACCCAGATTCTGATATGGCCCTGACCTATGCAGATAGATTAGCCAATCGCATAGGGGCCTCTGTAGTCGCCCTTCATATTGCCCAAGAGGAACTTGTTCCGGCCTCTTGCGAGATAGTCAAAAGATATATCGAAATCGAAGCAGAAAAAACAAGAGAGAGGATAGGTAAAAAAATAGCCGAACTTCGGCAAAAAGATGATGTATGGGATCGAGTGATCTTCCAGATGACCAGAGGTGACAATCCGGCTCGGGAGTTACTCCAAGAGATGGAGAAAGGTACACACGATCTTCTCATAATCGGCCACCGCGAACTGCCAAACATAAAAAAACTCTTCCTGGGTAGTGTCTCATCTCAGGTAGTAGAACACGCTAAAATCTCTGTCTTAGTTGTCAAGCATTTATTAGGACCATCCAAGATTCTCTTTTGCACAGATGGATCAATATATGCAGAGAAAGCTATTAGATTCGGTGGGGAGATGATAGCAAGGATCGGCTGTCCGTCTGTAGTACTAAACGTGTCACCATGGCTTGACGATCACTGCAAACGTGTAGCTCAGAGTATTGCCAAAAGAGGTACTCAGATTTTAAGTGATTTAGGCATAGAAGTAAAAGCCAAGTTTAGGCTCGGGAAAGATGTAGTTGGTGAAATATCTAAAGAGATAAAAGAAGAAAACCTTGATCTCGTGGTAGTTGGTTCAAGGGGAATTTCCGGGATTACCAGATTATTACTGGGCAGTACTACCCTTAAACTCATAAATCAGATAAGGTGCCCTATTCTGATCTACAAACAGCCTGTTAGAGAAGATGTAACAACATGAGACTCATAATCATAAGGCTCATTCCCACTATAATACCAACGAGAACACTTCTCTCTTCTCCGTACTTATAAGCAACAGGTATCAATTCACCCAGGCATACATAGACCATAATTCCTGATATAAACGACAATCCGAGATAAAGAGTGGTCTGGGTCAATAAAGAAATATAAAGAGTTGCTGCAAAGAGTGCCCCTATTGGCTCAATCAGACCAGAAAAAAGAGAATATAAAAATGCCCGTTTCTGATCCTGTGTAATATAGAAAATAGACATCGAGAGAGAAAATCCCACTGCAATGTTGTGAAGAGCAATAGTTACAGCTATTAACATACCGATTTCCAATGAAATAATAGCAGCAAAAAATATCAGAAGGCCTTCCGGAATCTTGTGAAGGATAATATCTATAACCATAACAACATCACGACCGGATAATCTGAGACCAAGGTTACTGACTTTTTTTTCTATCACTGTCCTCTTAACCACTATATCAGAGAACAAGAAGGGAAAGACCATGCCGATAATAAGTGCTATTTTGGCCTTGTAGGAACCAATGACAACCACGGTCTCTGGCAGAACCTCAACAAGGGCAACCCCTACAATCCCTCCAGCAGAAACACCAAGGGCAAAACCAACATATTTGTACTTAGGCCGTTTAGTAAAATGGGCAATGAGACTTCCTAATCCTGTAACCATTCCAGCTAAAAAACTCAAAAAAAGTGCTGTTACTATATGATGGCTCTCAAAACTCATCTAATTCCCCTTTCTGTAAAGATTGTACGCTTTTATTCGTTTTGATACAATGAGCAGATAGAAGTAATATGATTTCAACTAGTACAAATCATTTTCTTTTATAATTTTATAGTATCTCAAAGGACTAGATTACGGAAAAGAATACAAACAAAATAATTGGGAAAAAGACTGTACTTGAAGGGAAGTTTCTAAGGTGTGTCCTTACTACATACATTGATTCATCGGGTGCGGTAAGAGAATGGGAATCTTTTGAGAGGGTTAATTGTAAAGGAATCGTTGCAATTGTCGCAGTTACAGATAATAAAGAAATCCTTTTGATAAGGCAGTTCAGACCTCCTGTGAATGGATATGTCATCGAATTTCCCGCAGGTCTGAACGACAGAGGAGATACGTTCGAAGAGGCTGCAAAGAGAGAACTGCTCGAAGAGACAGGTTACTCTGCAGGAGAGTTGATCTTTCTTACAAAGGGACCTATGTCATCAGGAGCTTCAGGAGAGATACTCACCGTGTTTCTCGCAAAGGGGATCGAGTTTAAAGGCATCGGGGAAAGGGATGAGACTGAGGATATAGAGGTGCTTAAGGTTCCAATAAATGGGCTTGATCATAGATTGTCTGTTCTTCAGTCAGAGGGAAACTATGTTGACCTTAAGGTCCTCGGCCTTATCGAGCTGGCAAAGAAACATCTATATCTTTGATTTTATCCTTAGAAACTTTCTTTTCCCTACTTTAAATAAATAATCTCCTCTTGTCAGTTTTCCATCAGAGTCATCAAGTTTCTTTTCGTTAATAGTAACTCCTCCCTGTTTGATAAGTCTTATCGCCTCGCCTGTACTTGAGCTGAGACCACAAAGCTTCATGATTTTCGGTACCCACATTTCGTCTTCTTCCCATCTGAGTTCAACTTCATGGATCTCATCAGGAAGGCCTTTCTCTCCAAAGACATGGTCGAATTCTTCTTTTGCCTGAATAGCAGCATCCTTACTCCAGTATCTTTCCACTATCTCCATAGCGAGATTTTCTTTCGCATGTTTTGGATGAACTTTGCCATTCTTTATCATATTTTTTAATGAATGAAGCTCCTCCATAGAGATATGGCTCAGTAATTCATAATATCTCAGCATGAGTTCATCACTTATGGACATTATCTTGCCGTACATTTCTTTAGGTAGCTCACTAATACCTATATAATTCCCGAGGCTTTTACTCATCTTCTTCACTCCGTCAAGACCCTCAAGAAGCGGCATGATCACAAGACACTGCGGCTCCTGACCGTATTCTCTCTGGAGTTCTCTTCCAACAATAAGGTTGAATTTCTGGTCTGTACCACCAAGTTCTACATCAGCATGAAGTGCTACAGAATCATAACCCTGTATTAATGGATACATGAATTCATGGATGCCTATAGGATTCTGACTGATCCACCTCTGCCTGAAATCCTCTCTTTCAAACATCCTTGCAACAGTATACATGCTTGCAAGTTGTATCATTTCTCCTGAGGTCATTGTTGACATCCATTCTGAATTAAAAACGACCTTAGTTTTTTCATGGTCAAGTATCTTAAACACCTGCTCTTTATATGTTTCTGCATTTTTTAATACTTCTTCTCTTGTGAGCGGCTTTCTCATTTCATTCTTCCCGCTCGGATCACCAATCATTCCTGTAAAATCACCAATGAGAAATATCACCTGATGTCCGAGTTCCTGAAATTGCCACATCTTTTCGAGCAACACTGTATGGCCGAGATGGATGTCAGGGGCAGTGGGATCAAAGCCAGCCTTAATTTTGAGGGGACTCTTTTCTTTATAAGATTTCTCGAATTTCTTTAAAAGTTCTTCCTCGATGATTATCTCAACAGCACCCCTTTTTATTATCTCAATTTGTTTCTCAGGTTGTAACATAGCTCATATGATAAAACTTAAGTGTGATTACCGTCAATCATTTCGTGTTTGGAGTTTCCTGAGTTTTCAAGTTTAAAGGGATGTATTTCATTGATAAACAATCATTTTTTGGTAATAGGAAGTGGAAACGATTAAATTATTTTCTGGATGTTTTATTTAAAGGCAGTATTATTTTTGTGTCATTCCTGCGAAGGCAGGAATCCAGTATTTTCGATGTTTTTCTTTTTTAATAGAAAGTTTCTCTGGATTCCAGCTTGCGCTGGAATGACGAATTAGGGTGTTTTAATTTTAAAAACTCAGGAAACTCCAGTTTCGTGTTAATTGCTATTTCCTGTTGCCAAGACTGACTGAACTTTTAACTTTTGAAATGCTCTTGTAGTAAACAGTGAGAGTTGTTATTATTTAACCTATGAATTCCAATGAAATAATTGAGAGAATAAAGCAGACAGAATCTCCTTTAAAGAGGCAACTCCTTATGGTTGCACTGATTACAAGACTCCTTGAGCAGAAGGGTAAAGAAGCTCCTATAGTTATAGGTGGATGTGCATTGTCATATTATACGAGGGAGGTCTATTTCACCGCAGACATAGATCTGGCCTATGCAGACAGGGAGGCATTAGATACTGTTCTAAAAGAAATTGGATTTATGAAGGAGGGCAGGTACTGGGTTAATGAAGAGATAAAATTGGCTATAGAAGTTCCAGCATCAGTACTGATCGGGGAAGATTCCCCTGTTGAGATTGTTGAGCTTGCAGAGAACCTTCAATGCAAGATTATAGGGATAGAAGACTTGATAATAGACCGCCTGAATGCATGCAAATACTGGAAATCAGAAATAGACTGTGAGATGGTAGAACTGCTTATTAAAAGATATACAAAAGAATTAGACGGGGATTATCTGGAAAAGAAGGCAGTAACACCTGAAAACGATGTACTATCAGAGCTTTTAGAATTAAGAAAAAAGGTTGAGTAATGAAGATAAGAATAAAGAAATATGAAGATGTATCTCCAGTAGAGTTCCTTGTCTTAAGGGACAAGCTCGGCCTAAGAAGATATAGAAAGACTACTAAACGAGATGAGGAGGAAAGAAAAATACTCCTTGACCTTGGGTTAAAGAAAATAGAAGAAAAAGAAAAAGATGACTTTATTCCTGTGGGGTACAGGAGAAGGAAATTGAAGATTCTATGAAAAGTTAAAAATAAAGAGGTGGCTGCAGGAAAAGTTGACAGAAGATGAATATTATGATTAACTAATAGTGTGACTTTGTAGTTAACTTATAATTAACAAAAGGATTGGCTATGAGTACCAAGGCAAGAGCACATGTAATTATAGAAGAAGATATTGTGAAGGAGATAGACAGGCTTGTTGGCAAGAAAAAGAGGAGTAGTTTTATTTCTGAGGCAACAAAAAAAGAGTTAAAAAGAATAAAGCAGCTTTCACTCATAAAAAACCTCAAAGGGACATGGAAGGACGAGGATCATCCTGAGCTTGCAGGTAAAGAAGGCACGTATAAATGGGTAAGAAAGCTGAGAGGAGAGGACGAAAAAGCATTAAGGAAGAAACTTGCCTGATTACCTCCTCGATACAACCACAATTATTGACTATCTCAGAGATAAAAGCGGCGTTCCTGAACTTTTAGAAAATTTCTGCAGCGAGGGTGGATTGTTATGCTGTTCTCCTATCAACATCGTAGAGGTCAATGCAGGAATGAAGGATAAAGAAAAGTCAGCAACAGATGAATTCCTGAACAGTCTTGAATGCTATGAGATAGACAGAGATATTGCAACCCTCGCTGGCGAATTGAAAAGGGAATATTCTAAAAAAGGCATTACCCTCAGCACCCCCGATGTCCTTATTGCTGCTACTGCCATAAAAAAGTATCTTATACTTGTAACCAACAATGCAAAGCATTTCCCTATAGAAGGGCTGATGATATACAGCTATGAGAGGTAAGAAAGATGGATTTTGGCCATTGGGAATAGATTTTCTGTAGAAAGTTTGACAACTCCATTGCATTACAGGATAATTAGATATGATAAAATTTGAAAGATTACCAGCAAATATCCTCTCAAGAATTCCTGAGGTTAAAAGCGTTCTTGTTCAGGATGA
>VGWZ01000042.1 GCA_016873595.1 Nitrospira sp. | reverse complement strand
GGTAATGCCTGGTGACAATGTAAGTTTGACGGTAGAGCTCATTTCACCGATAGCGATGGAGAAGGAGTTACGGTTTGCGATAAGAGAGGGTGGAAGGACTGTAGGGGCAGGTGTTGTTAGTGAGGTAATAGAATAGTACAGTTGTCATGCTGCCCTGAATCAAGTTCAGGGTATTTCAGCATCTAATTGATTATAAGACCCTGAATCAAGTTCAGGGTGACAGTTAAAAGTGAGAGAAACGTGAATCAGAAGATAAGAATAAAATTGAGAGCATATGACCACAGAATACTTGACAGATCTGTGAAGGAGATAGTGGACACTGCACAGAGGACCGGAGCAAGAGTGGCAGGTCCTGTACCATTACCTACAAGAATAAGTAAGATAACTGTTCTCAGGTCTCCACATGTGGACAAAAAGTCAAGAGAACAGTTTGAGATAAGAACACATAAAAGGCTGATAGATATTTATGATCCAACTCCGCAGACTGTTGATGCCCTTATGAAATTAGAGCTCGCAGCTGGTGTTGATGTAGAGATAAAATTATGATTTGTATTCTCGGGAAAAAACTCGGTATGACACAGATATTTACAGATGACGGGAAGATATGTCCTGTGACTGTTGTTGAAGCAGGACCCTGTTGTGTTATTCAGGTGAAAACCCTTAAAAATGACGGATATGAGTCAGTGAAGATAGGCTTTATAGAGACAGAAGAAAAGAAATTAAATAAGCCCCTATACGGGGTATTTAAACGAGCCGGGGTTAAACCTTACAGGATATTAAAGGAATTTCCTATGAGTGGGTTAAAAGTTGGTGAGTTTTTAACCGTGGAAAAATTTGTAAAAGGAGACAAGGTTTCTATAGCAGGGGTCTCAAAGGGCAAAGGGTTTCAGGGTGTCATGAAAAGGCACCACTTTTCTGGTGGCCCGGGTTCCCATGGCTCAATGTTCAATCGTGCGCCAGGTTCTATTGGTGCAAGTTCGTTTCCATCGAGGGTCTGGAAAAACCAGGGAATGCCTGGCCATATGGGTTCAGAGAGAATAACAGTCAAGAACCTTGAAATAGTTGATGTTAAGACAAACCAGAACCTTCTCCTCATACGAGGCGCTGTTCCAGGTGCAAAAGGCACCTTTCTGGAAATAAAAAAGGAAGACTGACGTGCCAGAGGTTCAAATAAAGGATAAGGACAATAATATAGTTGGGAAGATGGAATTGCGTGATGATATTTTTGGTGTCGATATGAAACCTACCGTAGTTCATCAAGCGGTAGTCAATTTTCTCGCAAATCAAAGGCAGGGTACCCATGCAACAAAGACAAAGGGGCTTGTCAGAGGAGGCGGTAAAAAACCATTCAAGCAGAAACATACAGGAAGGGCAAGAGCAGGAAGTATTCGTTCCCCTTTATGGAGAGGCGGAGGAATAGTCTTTGGACCGCAACCGAGGGATTATTCATATAACCTTCCCAAAAAGGTAAAGAAGCTTGCGTTAAAGACGGCACTTTCCATGAAGATGTCGGAAGGTGAGATTACAATTATAGATGGACTTTCAATTGATAAACCTAAAACGAAAGATATGGTTTCGATTTTGAAGAAATTCGGATTAGAAGGAAAAAGAACCCTTATCGTCATCCCTGAGAAGGATGAGGCGGTTACACTTTCTGCGAGGAATATCCCGGGACTAAAGGTGGTCAGGGTTTCTGATTTGAACACCTATAATGTGCTCGTTCACGAGAGACTTATTATGACAAAAGATGCAATCAGCAGGTTTCACGTGGCGAGTGAGGGTGTTGAAGAATGAAGAGTGTATATACAATAATTAAAAAGCCTCTTTTTACCGAGAAAGGCAGCCATCTTAAGGAATCAGAAAATAAGATCCTGGTTGAGGTAAGCACTGATGCAAATAAACTTGAAATAAAAAAGGCTATCGAAGAGATTTTTAAGGTAAAAGTCGAGAAGGTTGCGACAGTAGCTGTGCATGGCAAATGGAAAAAATTAGGAAGATCTATTGGCAAAAGGCCTGATAGGAAAAAGGCATTGATTACTCTTAAAAAGGGTGAAAAACTCGATTTTATTGAGGGTGTATAATGGGGCTGAAGAAATATAGTCCAACATCACCGGGCAGGCGATTTCAGACTGTATCTGACTTTGTCGATATAACGACAGATAAGCCCTTTGAACCACTCCTGAGACCCCTGAGAAGGTCAGGTGGCAGGAATAATGTCGGGCGTATTACGACCTTGCATAGAGGAGGGGGTAACACGAGGTCATATAGGATTATAGATTTCAAAAGGGACAAGATAGGGGTTCCTGCAAAAGTTGAGACTATAGAATATGATCCAAACAGATCAGCAAGGATAGCCCTTCTTAAGTATAGAGATGGTGAGAAAAGATATATAATTGCGCCGTTAGGCATTCGGGTCGGAGATGAAGTTGTTTCAGGAAAAGAGGCTGAGATAAAGGCAGGGAATGCACTTCCCCTGAGTGATATGCCCTTAGGTACTTTTATTCATAACATCGAGCTACATCCAGGACAAGGTGCGAAGCTTGCAAGGAGTGCAGGCTCTTCAGCACAGATGATTGCTAAAGAAGAAAAATATGTTCAGGTGAAACTCTCATCAGGTGAGGTGCGTTTTATACCCTCGGGTTGTATGGCAACTATAGGACAGGTGAGTAATCCTGACCACGAAAACATCTCTTATGGCAAGGCAGGCAGGATAAGGTGGTTGGGCAGGAAACCTCATGTGAGAGGTGTTGCAATGAACCCGGTAGACCATCCACTGGGTGGCGGTGAAGGGAAATCTTCAGGTGGTCGTTCTGCATGCTCACCATGGGGGAAGCCTGAAGGAGTGAAAACGAGAAAGAATAAGAGAACGAATAGATTTATTATTAAGAGGAGGAAATAGATTGCCGAGGTCCCTAAAAAAAGGTCCATTTGTGGATGAAAAGCTTATGAAAAAGGTAAAGTCAATGATTGAAAGTGGTGAGAAAAAGCTTATAAAGACATGGTCAAGACGTTCAACAATAATACCTGAATTTATCGGATATACCTTTGCTGTGCATAACGGGAAGAAGTTTATACCTGTATATATCACGGAGAATATGGTTGGTCACAAGCTTGGCGAATTTTCACCTACGAGGACATTTCGAAGCCACGCAGGTTCAGAGAAAGCCGCGGCTGCAAAAGGATAAGTAAAGGTTTATCATGGAATCAAAGGCAATATTAAAATATGCGAGGATGACGCCACGAAAGGCAAGGAGGGTTGTAGACCTGATAAGGGGTAAGCGTGCTGGTGATGCCCTTCTGGCCCTTCGTTTTATGCCATATAGAGGTGCAAAATTTTTAGAAAAGCTTCTCAAATCGGCAATGTCTAATGCAGAACAGAAAAAGGCAACTGATCCTGAAGCGATGAAGATTGTAAAGGCACTCGTTGATCAAGGACCAGTAATGAAAAGGGTTGAACCGAGGGCAATGGGAAGGGCAAACGTTATCAGAAAGAGGACATGCCATATAACATTAGTTTTATCAGAGGAAAATTCTAAATGAAACTGTCATTGCGAGGCAAAGCCCAAGCAATCTTAAAAGACGAGATTCCTCGTCCGCCTTGGCGGACTCGGAATGACAGGTTAGGGCGGAGGTAGGCTTTGGGTCAAAAGACGCATCCTGTAGGAGTTAGGCTTGGAATAATTAAAACCTGGGATTCGAGATGGTATCGCAAGAAAGGATATGTTGAACAACTTCTCGAAGACATCACCATAAGAAAGACTCTTAAGGACAGACTGTTCCATGCAGGTGTCCCAAAAATAGAGATAGAGCGAGCTGGTCAGAATTTGAGGGTAATAATTTATACCGCGAGACCCGGAATCATTATTGGGAAGAAAGGGACTGAAGTTGAAAAGCTCAGAAAAGACCTCAAGTTGATGACAGGTAAAGAAGTTGCGATAGATATAAAAGAGATAAGGAAGCCAGAAATAGATGCTCAACTTGTTGGAGAAAATATAGCTCTTCAGCTTGAAAAACGGGTTGCTTTCAGAAGAGCGATGAAAAAGGCTGTGGCATCAGCTTTAAGATTTGGCGCCCTTGGAGTAAAAATATCATGCTCAGGAAGACTCGCAGGAGCTGAGATAGCGCGGTCAGAATGGTACAGGGAAGGCAGGGTCCCACTTCATACGTTTAGAGCTGATATTGATTTTGGTTATGCAAAGGCAAGAACAACGTATGGTGTTATAGGGGTAAAAGTGTGGATCTACCACGGGGATGTGTTGCCAGAAGGTAAAGCTAAAGAAAATTAGGTGATAGTATGTTAATGCCCAAAAAGGTCAAATTTAGAAAGATGCAGAAAGGCAGAATGAATGGGAAAGCCTATAGAGGTTCTACAGTCACTTTTGGAGAATTCGGCATGAAGGCACTTGAGCCTGGATGGATTTCGAGTAGGCAGATCGAAGCAGCAAGAATTGCGATTACACGTCATGCAAAAAGAGGATGCAAGGTATGGATAAGGATTTTCCCTGATAAACCAATAACGAAAAAACCTGCTGAGACAAGGATGGGTAAAGGAAAAGGAGCGCCTGAGTACTGGGTTGCTGTGGTGAAGCCAGGGAGGATCCTCTATGAAATGTCAGGTGTGAGCGAAGAGCTTGCAAAAGAAGCCTTTCGTCTTGCTTCTCATAAACTGCCTGTGGCGACAAAATTTGTAAAAAGGGATGAGGAGATCCTGTGAAATCATCTGATCTCAGGGCAATGACAGTAGGTGAACTTGTACAAAAAGAGAACGATCTTAGAAAAGAACTCTTCAATTTAAGGTTTCAGCAAGCAACAGGCGAGATAGAGAACCCGATGCGGATACGTGCAGTAAGAAAAGATATTGTAAAAGTGTTAACGATTAAAAGTGAAAAGTTGAAAACAGAAGGTAGAAGAAATGTCTAAAAAAGTTTATACAGGTAAAATCGTGAGTGATAAGATGGATAAAACGGTAGTTGTGGCTGTGACAAGACTGTTTCAACATCCCAGGTACAAGAAGACGGTAAAAAGAGTCACAAAGTTTAAGGCACATGATGAGGGGAACAGGTGTAGTATTGGTGATACCGTCAAAATTATAGAGGCAAGGCCCCTGAGCAAAGACAAAAGATGGATGGTAGTAGATATTTTAGACAAGGTGGCAAGAGGTGACTGAAGATGGTTCAACTGAGGAGCATGCTCGAGGTAGCAGATAATTCAGGTGCAAAAAAAGTACAGTGCATTAAGGTACTTGGAGGTTCTCACAGAAGGTATGCACGGCTTGGTGATATTGTTGTAGTAAGTGTCAAAGAGGCATTGCCTGATAGCAACATTAAGAAAGGGGTAGTAACGAAAGCAGTTGTGGTACGGACAAAGAAAGAGCATAGAAGAACTGACGGGTCTTATATACGTTTTGATCAGAATGCGGTTGTTCTTATAAATACAGAGGGTGAACCAATCGGGACAAGGATTTTTGGGCCTGTGGCAAGGGAGCTCAGATGGAAAGAGTTTACAAAAATAATCTCTTTGGCCCCGGAGGTGCTTTAGGAGCTATGAGTTTGGGTATCAAGAAAAATGATACAGTTTTAATAATTTCTGGCAAGGAGAAGGATAAACGGGGGAGGGTTCTTTCTGTGAACCCTTCAAAAAATATGCTTCTTATAGAGAGGATTAATATAATCAAGAAACACATGAGACCGAGTAGAAAATATGCTCAGGGTGGAATTATTGAGAAGGAAGCGCCACTTCATATATCGAATGTAATGCTCATATGCCCGAAGTGCAGCAAACCAACAAGGATGAGCAGTACAATGCTCTCCGGCGGTAAAAAAGTAAGAGTATGCAGGAAATGCAAGGAGGTAATAGACCAGTAATGGCGCCACGGCTTAAAGAAAGATATGTAAGAGAAGTTGCTCCTGCAATGATGAAAGAATTTTCATATAGGAACGTAATGGAGGTACCCAAGATACAGAAGATTGTCCTTAATGTTGGTCTCGGAGAGGCGATACAGAACATAAAACTCCTTGATGCAGCACAGAAGGAGCTCTCCTTAATAACGGGACAGAAGGCGGTTGTCACTAAGGCAAAAAAATCAATTGCGAGTTTTAAACTAAAGAAGGGAATGCCGATAGGGTGTAAGGTGACCCTCAGGGGGAACATAATGTATGAATTTCTTGATAGATTTATAAATCTTGCTCTGCCAAGAATCAGGGATTTCAGAGGTGTATCAGGAAGATCTTTTGACGGGAGAGGGAACTATTCATTGGGTCTTAAAGAGCAGTTTATCTTCCCCGAGATAGATTATGACAAAGTAGAAATGGTTCATGGTCTTGATATCGTGATTTGTACTAATGCGAAAACAGATAAAGAAGGCAAGGCTGTGTTACGTTATTTAGGAATGCCGTTTAGAAATTGAGAGGATTGACTGATGGCGAAGACTTGTATGATAGAAAAAGCCAAGAGGAAACCAAAATTTCGGGTAAGAGCTCATAATAGGTGTAAAATATGCGGGAGACCAAGAAGCTATTTACGGAAGTTCGGTATGTGCAGGATTTGCTTTAGAACACTTGCTCTTGAAGGACATATACCCGGGGTAATTAAATCAAGCTGGTAAATAACAGATGCAAGATACACGATACACGATGCCAGATAGCAGTGAAGCACAGGAGAAAAAAATATGTCAATGACTGACCCTATTGCAGACATGCTTACAAGGATAAGAAATGCGGTGCGTATAAAGGCAGAAAAGGTTGATGTTCCTGCCTCCAGAATGAAATTAGAAGTAGCAAAGATATTGAAAGAAGAGGGATTTATTAAGGCATATAAAATATTAAAGGATAAGAGGCAGGGCATACTGAGGATAGTATTGAAATATATGGACAATGAAAATGTGATCTCAGGGTTGAAAAGGGTGAGTAAGCCAGGCCGAAGAATTTACGTGAATAGGGGAGAAATTCCAAGAGTCATGGGTGGTGTCGGTATCGCTATTCTCACCACATCAAGAGGGATAGTAAGTGATAAAGTCTGCCGCCAAGAAGGTGTTGGGGGAGAGGTTATCTGTTATGTGTGGTAACCCCCGTTAGAGATTTATTTCTCTCTAAACGGGGTGAAGGAGAAAGCTAAAAATGTCAAGAATCGGGAAAAAGCCGATAGAGATCCCTAAGGATGTAGATGTATTGGTGGAAAACGGAACAATAACAATAAAAGGTCCTAAAGGGCAGTTGAGCTGGAATTATCCTGACAAGATAAAAGTTTTAGTACAAGGGGACAATATCGTAGTAGAAAGGATAGATAGTTCGAGAATCGAGAGGTCGCTTCATGGTCTGACAAGGAGTGTTATCTCTAACATGGTCACAGGAGTATCTCAGGGCTTCCAGAAAGTTCTTGATATAGTCGGTGTCGGTTATAGGGCACAGGTAACAGGAGATAAGATTATTTTTACACTCGGATACTCCCATCCCATTGAGTTTTATTTGCCTGAAGGGATTAAGGCTTCTGTGGACGCAAAGCAGACACAAATTACACTTTTTGGAATTGACAAGCAGCAACTTGGGCAGATAGCTGAAAATCTCAGATGCCTGAGGAAGCCTGATGCGTATAAGGGTAAGGGAGTGAGATATTCAGGCATAAAGCTCAAATTGAAAGTTGGTAAGGCAGGGAAAAAATAGATAACCGATGACTGATAACTAATAACTGAATTTTTGGAGGTTTTTTTGGCAAGGAGTAAGAAAGAGGGCAGGCAGAGACGCTGTAGAAGGATAAGGAAGAAGGTAATCGGGGCTCCAGAAAGGTTAAGGCTATCTGTATATAGGAGTTTGAATAATATGTATGCTCAGATTATCGATGACTTTAAGGGACATACTATAATCTCTGCGTCAAGCCTTGATAAGAAGTTTGACAATACAAAGTCACACAAAGGAAATATCAATACAGCAAAACTGGTTGGAGAGCTTATCGCAAAAAGGGCTTTGGAAAAAGGCATAAAGAAGGTTGTTTTTGACAGGGGTGGATATCTTTACCATGGCAGGGTAAAGGCATTAGCAGAGGCAGCGAGAGAAGCAGGATTAGAATTTTAAATAGTTGTCAGTTGTTAGTTTTCAGTTTTTAATTACTAACAAATAACAACTTATAACTAATAACTTTTGAAGGGGGTATAGTGGGAAGAATTGATCCGGAGGGATTGAATCTTAAAGATAAGGTTGTATTTATCAACAGAGTAGCAAAAGTAGTGAAAGGTGGAAGACGATTTTCTTTTACTGCTCTTGTTGTTGTCGGAGACGGAGAAGGGACTGTTGGTATGGGTAAAGGAAAGGCTACAGAGGTTCCTGAGGCTATAAGGAAGGCGGTAGAACAAGCAAGGAAATCCCTTATAAAATTCCCTATAAAAGATAGCACAATTCCCCACAGAGTCATAGGAAGGTTTGGTTCGGGCACGGTGGTTATGAACCCTGCAAAGAAAGGTACTGGTATTATTGCAGGGGGTGCGGTAAGAGCAGTCTTAGAAGTAGCAGGGGTACAGAATATTGTTGCAAAATCCCTTCGTAGCCATAATCCTTTTAATTCAGTAAAGGCAACTCTGAATGGGCTTGAAAGTCTCAAGGACCATGACTCAGTCAAGAAACTCAGGGGCAAGGTTGAAGAAGAGACTCAGGCCGAAGGCTCGTAGAGAGGCATCATGAAGATAACCGATTTGAAATCTGCAAAAGGGAGCACAAAAAAAGGGAAGAGGGTTGGGCGGGGTATTGGTTCAGGACACGGCAAAACCTCATGTAAAGGCCATAAGGGGCAGAAGGCACGTTCTGGAGGAACAAAAGGACCGGGGTTTGAAGGTGGTCAGATGCCTCTGCAGAGGAGACTTCCTAAAAGAGGGTTTAAGAACCGTTTTAAAATAGAGCATGCAATCATAAATCTCAAGGATGTAAGTAAGTTAGACGGAATAGAGGTGATCACACCTGATGACCTCTATGACAGAGGCATTATAAAGGATTTGAAGAATGGCCTCAAAGTTCTTGGTAATGGCGAGATTAAAAGACCATTTACAATAAAAGCACATGCATTTAGTGATTCTGCATTAGCAAAGATTGCTGCAGCAGGCGGTAAAGCGGAAGTAATCTAAAATCAAAATGCAAAATGCAAAAATAAAAATTATGGGACTCCTTTATTTTAAATTTTTAATTTTAATTTTTTAATTTTAATCATATGGGCATTATTTCAAGTATCCAGAATATATTTAAGATTCCAGAGTTAAAAAACAGGGTTCTTTTTACTCTTGCCCTCCTTGCAGTTTACAGGATCGGTGCTCATATCCCTACCCCGGGGATTAATGGAGAAGAGCTCAGCAAGTTTCTTACTGAAAAAGGCGGGGCACTTATGGGCTTTTTTGATATGTTTTCAGGTGGTGCTTTATCGAGGGTGACTATCTTTGCCCTCGGCATAATGCCTTATATAAGCGCATCAATTATCCTCCAGCTGCTTACAGTGGTAATCCCTGCTATAGGGAAACTTGCGAAAGAAGGAGAAACAGGCAGAAAGAAGATTGTGAGATATACAAGATATGGGACCATAATTATCAGCGCAATTCAATCTTTTGGCATTGCAGTAGGTCTTGAGGGTATGCAAGGAGGCGCATTTATACAAAACCCCGGATGGTCGTTCAGGATACTCACAATGATTACCCTCACATCAGGAACAGCATTTATCATGTGGCTTGGAGAGCAGATTACCGAGAGAGGCATAGGGAACGGTATATCACTTATCATATTTGCTGGAATTGTTGCAAGATTTCCTAATGCTGTTATCGATACTATTAGACTTGCACAGGTAGGAGAACTATCTATTTTATTCGTCATCTTGCTCGTTGTGATGATGGTGGCTGTTGTCGGTGTGATAATTTACGTAGAGAGGGGACAAAGGAAAATTCCTATTCAATATGCGAAGAGAGTCGTGGGCCGTAAAGTATACGGTGGTCAATCTACACACCTGCCTTTGAAGATAAATACTTCAGGAGTTATTCCTCCGATATTCGCATCTTCCATCATTATGTTTCCTGCAACTGTGGCAGGTTTTATCGCAATACCTTGGGTGCAAGAAATTGCCAGACAGTTTTCCCCCGGTTCAGTGATCTATACAACGCTTTATATCAGTATGATCTTTTTCTTTGCATACTTTTATACCGCCATTATTTTTAATCCTGTTGATGTCGCAGATAATCTCAAGAAGTATGGTGGGTATATCCCTGGTATCAGACCTGGCCAGAAGACCTCTGAATATATCTATAAGGTACTTTCAAGGTTGACATTTGTGGGTGCTATCTATCTCGGGGTTGTGTGTATTATTCCTGAGATTTTAATAACAAGATTCCATGTACCTTTTTATTTTGGAGGTACTTCTCTTCTGATTGCAGTAGGGGTGGCCCTTGATACCGTCTCCCAGATAGAGTCGCACCTTATTACACGTTCATATGAGGGCTTTCTTAAAAAGGGAAGAATAAAGGGGAGGAGAGGGTAGATTAATTAAAAATTAAAGATCAAAAATGCAAAATTGTTATATATATGATTATCCTAAAATCTCCAGAAGAGATAGAAAAAATGGAGCAGGCATGCCGAATTGTTGCAATGACGCTTAATGCCTTAAAAGGTATGGTGAGGCCAGGAATTACCACAGAAGAGATCGAAAAGGTTGCAGATGCCTCTATAAGATCAAATAATGCAATACCTGCATTTAAAGGATACAGAGGGTACCCGGCGAGTATCTGCACATCCGTTAATGATGAGGTTATTCACGGTATACCGTCAAAGAGGGTATTGAGGGATGGTGATATCCTGAGTATCGATCTTGGTGTGTATAAAGATGGTTTTTATGGGGATGGTGCTGTAACATTTCCTGTAGGGAAGATTGATTCAGATGTTGAAAGGTTGCTCAGGGTAACAGAGGAATCTTTATATATTGGGATAGACAGGGCAAGGGTTGGCAATAGAGTGTCTGATATCTCATATTCTATTCAAAGGCATGTTGAATCAAATGGCTTTTCTGTGGTGAGAGTATTTGTAGGGCATGGCATAGGCAGAGATTTGCATGAAGATCCTCAGATTCCTAATTTTGGTCTCCAAGGGCGTGGTCCAAGGCTCAGGGAAGGGATGACCTTGGCTATTGAACCAATGGTGAATGCAGGTGGATATGAGGTGACCATACTCAATGATGGATGGACAGCTGTTACTGTTGATGGCAAACCATCAGCTCATTTTGAGCATACTATACTTGTGACACAAGATAGGCCTGTAATCTTGACTAAAATTGATCAAAAAAATTAAAATAACAAGTTATGGCAAAAGAGGAAAATATAGAAGTTCAGGGGACAGTTGTAGAGACTCTCCCCAATGCAATGTTTAAAGTTGAGCTTGAAAATGGTCAGGTTATCCTTGCTTATGTATCAGGGAAGATAAGGATGCATTTTATAAAAATTTTGCCAGGCGATAAAGTTACTGTGGAACTTTCACCGTATGATCTTACGAAGGGAAGGATAACCTATAGGGCAAAATAAGAAAAGTAACGGGTGAGAAGTTGAATATTCATTGCATATAAGTTTTTATAAGAAGAGGTAAATATGAAAGTTCGTTCATCAGTGAAACCTATATGTGCAAAATGCAGGATCGTGAAGAGAAAGGGTGTTATAAGGGTTATATGTGATAACCCAAGACATAAGCAGAGGCAGGGATAAAAAACAGTGAAAAGTTATAACCTAAATTGAGCGATTCTAATACTTTGTCATTCCCCGACTTGATCGGGGAATCCAGACGCCGTCCCCGCGAAAGCGGGGAACTATACACAGGAAATGGATTCCTGTTTGCACAGGAAACCCTGGATTC
>VGWZ01000041.1 GCA_016873595.1 Nitrospira sp. | reverse complement strand
TCCCCCCTCTGCCTGTCAATGTATCTGCCGTTACCTCTACTTTGCTGATTTTGCACTTGCTTTTGTTTTCTCTTTGTTTCATAATTTCCTCACTTATTGGGTGATATTTTTTTGTTGTTTTGCAAACCTATTATAACAAGGTTCTATCGCCCTCTAAGTGATTTTTTCTATGTTTTTATTACCTATGAATCGCTCAGATTAGGTGTTAATATCCCAATC
This sequence comes from Nitrospira sp., assembly GCA_016873595.1. Lineage (GTDB taxonomy): Bacteria > Nitrospirota > Thermodesulfovibrionia > Thermodesulfovibrionales > SM23-35 > VGWZ01. The sequence goes on along the minus strand of VGWZ01000041.1, from coordinate 11,895 downwards.
CCCATAAGTTAAGGCACTTTCAAAACTCAGATCTAACATTCTCTTTGTCTTATTTCCTTTAATATCATATTTGTCTATATGTGAAAAACCATGAGAACAATCATATCTTACCACAACCTTCCATTCACCTTTAACTTCTATTTCCAATTGTACAGCGAAATATGTAACCTTACCCTTCTCAGTTTCATGGTAATGGCGCTTCCTTACACCATCATCAAAAACTACTACAAAGTCAACTATTTTTGACATAAAAAATTAAATGATAATTATAATTAGGGACACATGATAAGAGAGCTCGTGGGGTCAGGTCTACACATTTGACAAACATTAAAAGACGGATGCTCGATGCTGGATTCTCGATATCCGATACCTTAAAAGACTGATGCTGGATTCTCGATACTGGATAAACAGAAAAAAGAAAACTGATAATGGATTCTGGATACTCGCAAAGCGAAAATCTCGAGCTAATCCTCAAAACTAAAACCAATTTCCATTAATTTAAAGTCGATATTTTAAAATTATCTTTTTTATTTCAGCGATAGAGATGTTTTCTTTATATGCCTTTGCATAAATGGTCAGTAAGTAAATGATTTTTTCCTTTTGTGAAAGATGGTATATAACACGATAGCCTTTACCTTTCCCTTTTCTCATATCAGAACTGGCAAGCCGCGCCTTTAAAACCTTTCCTTCTAATCCTGGTATTTCTTCACCATAAAAAGGTTTAGCATCAAGGACATTGTTAAATTCTTCTAAGTCAGAAGCGATGTGTCTATATTTCTTTTTAAGGTTTTTAACATCTTTTTGGAATCGAGGGGTAGGGATTATCCTATAATTCACTTAGAAACTCTTTGAGAGTCTTGGTCTTTATCTTTCCTTCTCTTATTAACTTAACTTCGTAAAAGGCTTCTTTGAGTTTCTCATTTACATCGTAACTGTCATAATCACCCTGTAGGTATTTAAGATAATCTATGACTGATTCAAGCTTATCTTCCGGTAAGCTCTCTATCATATTTATGGCTTTTTCCTTTAAAGCTGTTACCTGCATAATTTAATAATAACAAAAGTCCAAAAAATTTTTCATTTTAGAATCTAGAGAATAATAGGGACAGCGACCATTTATTTACCTTTAAGTTGTTTAGTAAACTTCGTCGTGTCCACCAATGTCTATCAATAAAACCTCGTTTTTGTCTAAAAATTTAAAGATTACGCGACAATCAAAAGCAACACTGAATGCCCAGAGCCCCTCAAGCCTTCCTGGGGTCCATGGGGTCGCGTCTTTACTTTTGACATTCTGGTTTATCTGGTTTCTTGAGAGTAGTTTCTATTTCCAGTTACTTAAATATTCGAGTCTGTTTTTCATATCGTCAGCAGGTAGAGAGAAGTAAAGTTTCATGAACCGACGCAGTACAATCCCTACAGCTAATTGATCTGATAGAATAATTCCTGTATGTGATTGGTTTACAGTCATCCACTCATAATGAATCTTTGCAAAATGTCTCTTGTTGTATGAAAATAGGGCCCGTTTATTTTCTTTAGCAAAGATAAGTTGATCCACATCAGAAAGACATATATTTCCTGCTTCTTGTGTTGTAAGAACATCAACCCCTCTTGCTCTTAATGATTCTGCAAGAGCTAATTGGACATGTTCATCAAGATAAAGAGAAATCTTAGACAATCAATACTTTCCTGCTGGAAATTCTCTTGATACAACTTCTTCTCTATCCTGTTCGATTTCTCGATCTATTGTTTCTCTATGATCAAGATAAAAAGCAAGAGCATCAAAAACCTGCGATAGATTAAGGTGAGGAAGTTCTCTCTGTATTTCTTCTGGCGTCAAGCCCATGATATAATATCCAGCGATATTGGCTACCGAAGTCCTTGTTCCTTTAATAATCGGCCTACCTCCACAAATGTTTTTATCCACTGTTATATGGAGATAATCGATTTCTTTGGGTTTCATAGTTTTTTTCATATACTTTTACTTGATCTCCTTCTTTTGACAAATTTTAGCATGACAATATTTATTAATCAACCTTCGAAAAACTTTGTAAATCCCATACTGGATTCTGGTCAATCGGTCTTGCAATGGGGGTCACCTCTCCGGGTAGAGTAGGGAACTGGCGTAGTAGCGGATGCCCTATCTCCAGCTCCCCCTCATCAAATCCCGACATGAGTCGGGACTTTCCAGTCATCTTCTTCCATAGGCTTTCGCAGACTGAGTCCACGGACATAGAGAATAATAGGGACAGCGACCATTTATTTACCTTTAAGTTGTTTAGTAAACTTCGTCGTGTCCACCAATGTCTATCAATAAAGCCTCGTTTTTGTCTAAAAATTTTCGAGGGTAAAAGAGGGACAGCGACCGTTTATCTTAACTCAAGCCAACAAGCTTGCGCAAAGCGCACAGCGCAACGACCATAATTGCATAACATCTTTGAGTATGAGGAACGAGGAGCGAAGTTCCAGGATTCATTGTAATAAACTGTCCCATTCCTTCAGTTTTTCGGCTGCGACTATCTCGTGAATGGTCCTCTGGCCAAAATATTTCCGTGGATTACCGCACATCCAACAAGAGCAGACCGTATTATTCTTTGCAAGATAGCCTAGACTTTTTACATGCCAGCGCCCCATCATCACCTTTCATATCTGCGAAGAATGATCTTCCTTCGATGATGACGCCGGATTGCTCTCATCCATTTTTCTATATTCATTCCTTCTTTCAAAGTTATACCCTATGCAACCAGTTCGTGCTTTAATTTTTCTATCTCTTGCGGGATTATCAGCTCTTACTGAGCTGCAACCTTGAAGTGAAGCAGTACAGTCGTGTAAAAGTCCTCCAGATCCTTAAGGTTGTTAGAGAGGATTGATTTTAAAATATCTCTATCAATTGCCTGATAGTCATGAATAGCTATGTTCCTGAAGCCAACCATTGATTCCAATCTTAGTGTAAGCTCTTCATTTATTATGCCAGCGTGCTTAAGAAATTTGAAATTATCTTTGATGGTATCGGACAGACCGAGTCCCTCTGAAGCCACAATATGTGTTGCAAGACCTATAGCTGCCTGTACTGCTCTCTGGAGATTTAAAACAAAAATATCCTGCTTATCTATATCATCAAGACTGTTCGGGTCTAATCTTGTGGCCTCTTTTATTCTTTTCAGACATCTCTGAATCGCTGCGACCTTTGCAAGCACAACATCCCTGTCAGGCATAGATCCTTCCTCTTAAGATCTTTTCCTCTATTTCTTTTCTTGTCCTTTTCAGGTCGTCATATTCTTTCACTGTATTAACAAAAAATTCATTATACGTCCGCCGGTCTTTATTGATCAGCATAGTGCCTTTCTTCAGAACCTGCATCTTTATCACAGGAGAAGCGTTATTTAAAACTACTATATCCACATCTATTCCAAGCAGCGCCGATATATCCTCTCTTAGATCGTTTATCCTATAAAAATCAACGGTGCTTGTGAAATATATTGCTATGTCCAGGTCGCTAAAAGAGGTTATATCTCCCCTCACAAAAGAACCAAAAAGAAAAACAAGGACAATGTCACTATGCATCGTCAAAGTCTCTTTGAGTTTTTTAATCACCTCACTGATGCTGACTTTGTTCATGGTTTTTATATTGTTCTCCATTTTCTTAAAACCATTTTGTTTGCTGTACCATTATATCAAAAATCAGAAGAAACAGACATACACAACTTGGCCTACACATTTTACTTTTTAGGTTGAGTGCTGTGAGGGACACATCCCGTATTATTCAAGAGAAGCTATCAAGCCAACAAGCAAAGAGTAAATAGCATGGAGCACGGAGCATGGTGTAAAGAGCATCATTTCACTAAGGGCCTTTGAAAACTTGTAATTTTGCGACATAGGATTTCGAGACGTTCAAGTATAGAGTTCATAGTCGAATTATCAATTAAATTTCTCTTGTTGAGTATTATAAGAATATTCGCATTCTCAAAAGTACTGCGTTTCGCAATATTTAAAAAATTTTTGAACTCAGTTTTAGAACTGCTTCCAGAATCTTCAGCTATATTGTTTGACATAGACATGCCAGCACCCCGAAGTTGCTCAGCAAATTTAAATAGTTTCTTTTCTTTAATTTTATTCGCAATATCAAATAAAATATTTCCTATCTCAATGGATTCTCTCCAAATCTCTAAATCTTGAAATCTAAATTTTGTTGCCATGTTTCTACGTTTTTATCTCCCTGCACCATGCCATAAAGTTGTTAAAAACAGGCTACCGCCATTCATGTCTTCGACTGAAGCTGAGGCATGTCCCCTAAGCTTCTGAGCTGGCAAGATTCCATACTTACAAGCTATTTATTTAATGAGCTAACAGGCTTGATAGCTTGCAAGCTTATTAGCCATTATATATTTTCTTCAACATCCAGCTCTCGAGTTCGAGCCGGTAATTGAGCGCATCAAGAAGAATCATAACTCTCTCCGTTCCCTTTGTCACTCTCTCAAAAATTCCGTAAAAGTCCTTGAAAGGTCCGTCCTTGATGAGCACTCTGTCGCCCTTTTCAAATCTCTGGGGTTTGACGACTATGATGTCTCCTTCCTCCATCGGCTCCCTGATCGTGTTGATGATCTCTTCTTGCACGACTATTGGATTACTCCTGCCCAAAATGTACCTCACACCTCTTGTGTACGTGATGAGGTGGGAATACTTCTCCCTCTCGAAATGTGCAAAGATATAACACGGGAAAAGAGGCTCGATGACCTCTGTGACCCTGTTAGACTTATATCTCTTTGATTTAAGTTTCGGGTTTAATACCTGAACCCCGATATCCTGAAGGCGAGAGGCCACTGAATCTTCATTTCTTGGTTTTGTATATAAGGCATACCAGTTCATGGCTACTCTCCCTCTTTCAACTGGTTGTCAGCCTGTCCACCCTGGCGGACTGCAAGCCTTGAGGCAGCTACTGCCATGCCGGAGACAGTAGAAAGCATGAGTGCATTCGAAGGGATATGGAGGTTGAAGTCAAAGATACTATGGACAGCCATGGTGACTATTGAAGAAACGAAGGATATTTTTATAATCCCTGTATGCCCTTCCCATCCGCTCCTCACCATAAAGCGGACAAAAAAGAATAAAAAGACGAGGAGCAAGACTGCTCCGATGAGACCTGCCTCGAGAATAAACTCGAGGTAGTCATTGTGTGCATGGTCAAAGATTGTATGGATATTCTCAGGGGAATAGGATGGGAAGATGTAAATAAAGGTTCCGAGCCCGCTCCCTGTGAGGAAGAAGTCGCTAAATGCAAAAAGAGTGCTCGACCAGACAGCAAGTCTATCTTCTCTGGTGACATCAGTCTTGTAGAACCTGTCAATAAGAGGGTCTACACCGAGGTAGAGGAGGTATGAAAAGACTGCGCATACGAAGAAGACAAGTGCCCACCTCTTTTTCGTCCTGAGTGTCTCTGATGGAAGGAAGAGGGCGAAGACAGCAATGCCTGCAAAGAAGCTGATAATACCTGCCCTCGAAAGGGAAAGGAAGAGAGAGACCGCCATGATGATGCCAAAGAACCCCCACAGGAGCTTCTTCTCCCTGCTCCTCCGTGTAAAGGCGTACCCGAGGCTCAGTGGTATGAGCATGCCTATTAGGCCTGCATAGTGATTTCTGTTCACAAAAGGACCGAAAGGACTTCCACCCAGGCCGAGTTCCCTGATCCAATAGAGGTTACCATTCCACGTAGCCTTCTGGATTATGGCAAAGAGAGCAAGCACGAAACCGAAGCATGCCAGTATTTTCATCATCCTCCGGAGCGAAGTCATGTCTCGTATGCTGAATGAGATGGTAATAAAGAAGAGCGAATAGGCGAGCATCCTCAGGAACTCACTCTCTGTTTTATACGCATAGAGGCTTATTGCCATTGCCGGATCATTGCTGGTCGTGTAGTAGGAATAGATGGCAAAGGATTCAGGTGAGATATATTTCACTATAAGTGAAGGGAGCGGAATTATCTGGATTGCTATATACGCAAGGAATCCGAACAGGACTGCAACCATATATTTTTCATCTTTACTGGCAGGCAGAGGGTCTCCGGTCCTCCCCCAGATGAGCCAGATCAGCATGAGCGTGAAGACAGAAACCTCCATTATCGCCGAGGACCATAGCTCAACAGCACCAAAACACAGCACAGAAAATATGATGATTGCCGATGCGATGATTACGATCTTTTCATCAAACTTATTCCATCTACCCATGCGGTCCCACTAATTTTGTTATCGAGTTTTTCAGATTTTTCTCTCCTTATCTTTATGGATACGGCGCCACACTCTGGAGGGGTCTCGAACTCCACAGTGATGTCCCTCCAGAAGTTATTGCCAGTTATGACTTCAGACTTTTTATACAGGCCTTTACATTTATGACCTTCTACTGAGATGAATACGCCATTCGTTGTTGTGAGCGAGTCAGACCTGGCATATCCCCTGAGAAGATAGTTCGCTCCGGGAACGACTCTGACTACCTGCGAGGCGACGGTGATATCAGGGTTGTGCTTCCCATCGAACGATACCCCCAAAGAACGCCCTCCACTGATATGAATGTCACTATCTAAAAAGGGCATAGCACCTTTTGTCTTTCCGATCTTCCAATCAAGTCCTCCGTTCTGCATATCAAATTCGAAGCTCCCGTTCCAGATGAGGGAGGGTTGGTCTTCTGTCTTCCCTGCGAATTTTTTTCCCACGAAATCCCTCCATGTCTGCTCTGCATCTTCATACAGCCTCCGGGAGATCAGGAAATCCGTGTACCTCACGAACAGCTCATCCTCTACAGGGAATCTCGCCATCGTCCTCCAGAGATCATGCGATTCACTGACCCTCCCCGTTGAGATGAGGTAGAGGAAGTACCTCTTGTAGTAAGGATATGAATCAGGGACAACTTCCTTGATGATATACTCAGGTTCGAGCTCGATTTTCCAGAGGAGGTCATAAATAGTCTCTTGTCTCTCAGGTCTAAGCAGGATGACCTCTCTGAGGTTCTTAACCGCAGTCTCAAGATTCCCGCTTATCAGGTAGAAGAGCCCTGCCTCCCATATTACTTCAGGGTTCCTCGGGTCGAGCCTCAATGCCCTCTCAATCGCCCGGCCTGCCTCTTTCTCCATCCCTGCTGTCTGGTACGCCTTTGAGAGATCAAGCCAGCACCCTCCCTGGAGCGGGCTCAGGCGGATGGACTCCTGGTAATGGCTGATTGCTTTGTCCGGGTCAAATGCATCACTGTTATACTGGTAAAATCTTCCGAGAAGATAATGATAGGTTGCGTTTCTGCTGTCATACGAGACTGCTGAGAGAAGTCCTTTTTCGTTCATCTTTCTGAGGGAAATCTCGCCAAGAACAGTTCGAGAAACAAGCCAGAGTGAAAGGAGGTATAAAGGGATTGTGAGGAGTATCAGGAAAAAGGCAACACGCTTATGTATGCTCATTTATTCTCATCAGAATAGTAATATCTGTAGTAGTTATAGTAGTGGCTATATCTCATCGCTGACTGGTCAATTGAGTTGAGGACAACACCAAGGATTTTTGCATTGATGGTTGCGAGCATCTTCCGTGCCTCCTGAGCAGCCTCTTTTGGTGTCTCCCCTGATTTGATAACCAGGACAACACCATCAGCATGAGGGCTCAGAATAAGAGGGTCTGAGATACCGAGTAGAGGAGGCGTATCAATGATGATAAAGTTATAAAGGTAAAGGCTCTTTATAAGCTCCTTGAACCTGTAAGAGCTGAGAAGTTCTGCAGGGTTCGGCGGAGTAGGTCCGGAGGTTATAATATCGAGGTTTGGTATATCGGTCGTTTTTATGAGGGCTTCCCCGAGTTCCTCATTGCCAGAAAGATAGGTGGACAGGCCCGGGGAGTTGTCAAGATCAAAAATCTTGTGCAACCTCGGTTTACGCATATCTGCATCTATGATCAACACCTTCACATTTGATCTGGTAAGACTGATCGCTGTATTAATGACAGTCGTGGTCTTTCCTTCGTTCCTCGCCGGGCTCGTGACCATGATAACTCTCGGGGGCCTTCCACCAGTTGAAAGTAGAAGGAACGTTCGTATTGAGGCGTATGCCTCTGCAATAGGGCTCTTGCCATCAGCATGGGTGATGTATTCAACAGGAAGGTTTTCTTTATTATAACTGGCATAGTTAGGGACAAGTCCGAGTGAGGGAAGGTAAACCTTTTTCTCCACGTCCTCGGGTGTCTTGACTGTGTTATCGAGATACTCAACGAAGAAGGCGAGCCCGATGCCACCGAGAAGCCCGACTATGATAGAGAGCATGATATTCAGCGTTTTTCTGGGCTTGGATGGTGATTTCGGGACTTCTGCCTTGTCGAGCACCTGTATATTGCTCGCTGTGAGGGTAGAAGAGACACCTGTCTCTTTCATCCTCTGGAGTATGCCGTTATAGAGCTCCTTGTTGGTCTCGGACTCCCGCTTCAGGATCTGGTATTGGATTGAGCGCTCGTTCAGGCTAAGTGCCTCTTTCTTCTGCGCATTGAACACTGATTGCAGGTAGTTCTCACGCTTCACTGCTGCCTCGAAATCCTTCTTTATGCTTGTGACAATCTTCCTGCTCTCCGCATCAATCTTCTTCTTTATCTGGTCTTTATGCTCCTTGAGCTTCACCATTTTCGGGTAGTCCGGTTTGTAGATCTTCAACTGCTGGTTGTATTCAGAATCGAGTATCGCATAGTCTTTTTTGAGTGACTGAATCAGAGGATTATTCATCACAATCGAGCTCGACTCATAATCTCCAGAGCGTATAGCATTGTAAATGGCTTCTTTGTTTATCCTGTCCGATGTCGCCTGAGTCAGCTCTGTCGAGACTTCAGAGAGCTTCTTTGTAATGATATTCTGGCTTTCGGTACCTTTCCCCTTTTCATCGAGGTAGATGATCTCATGTTTTGCAGCGTACTGATTAAGTTTTTCCTCTGCCTGCTCGACCTTTGCCTTCAGGACTTCGAGCTGTTTCTCGAGCCATTCCCTCGCCTTGTAGGTCGCCTCGAACTTTGATTCGATATTCAGTGCTATGAAGGAATCTGCAATTGTGTTTGCAACCTTTGCCGAGAGCTCAGGGTTGTGAGAGGTAAAACTCACATTAACAAGCCTTGACCTCTGGAGTGGATTTACATCGATTCTATCGATAAAGGCGTCCACAAGTCCTGATTCAATACTTTCATCTTCTAACATCGCCGGCTTTACCAGGGTATCAGCTTCGGCTTTAGTCTCTTTGATCTCCTTTTTCTGGACAAATTCAGGGTTCTGATCGATCCCCAGTGAACGGATGACGCGTTTTGAGAGATTCCTCGATTTCAGTGTTTTGTACTGTGTCTGGTAGTAATCCTCCTCGGTCCTCTCGAGACTCACGATGTCTTTGAAGGCGAGGATGTTCGGATTCTCTTTGTCTATCTTGAGCGTAACAGTAGCTTTATACTGGGACCTCATCATAAATGTGCCGATGGTGACTGTTGTAACGATTGCAATGAGAAAGGTGATAACAATCCACTTCCTCCTCAGGATGACGTGGAGATAGTCCCTGAGATGTGGCTCTTCCTCTTGTTGTGAGATGGGAAAGGTATACGAAGGGTCTGTTAAGGGATATTCGCGGGGTTTGTCCAGCGCTTTACTTTTTTCTTCATTGTAAGCGTCTGCCATTCTCCCCTCTTACCATGGTCTCCCGAAACTGATGAAACCTCTGATCGTATTAATGAAACCACTAAAAAAGTTCTTCACGTCGCTTGTCGGCACGATAACGATATCGTTTTCTGCAAGGATGATATCAGGTTTCATGCCGTCTCTGATAGCCTCGTAGTCTGCTGTGATCACATCCCTGTCTCCCTTTCCATTATCCCTGAATATCCTGATGTCGTCGAGGTCTGCAACTGAATTCACACCCTGTGCCATGGTAATTGCCTGGACAAGCGTTGTCTTTCCCCGCATAACAAATGCACCAGGATTTTTTACCGCACCGTCAACAAAGATAATTCCGCCCTTTGGTACATTGATTACATCTCCGGCAAAGACCGGAATGTTCAGGCCGAGATTGCCCTTGATTAGGAGTTCATCGAGGTCTACCACCAGTGTCTCTGCACGGCTGTTAGGTTTGTTCTGGGGTGTAGGACGCATAATGTAACAGACGCTCACTGAGTCCTTTGAGAGACCCCCTGAAATCATGAGCATATCAATGAGGTACATCTGTCCTGTCACAGCATAAACCTGCGGTTTTTCAACGGCTCCAACAACGGATATCCTCTGACTCCTGTATTCTTTGATGAAGACATTGACAACCGTCTCCTCAATATATTTTTCGAGCCTCTTATTTATCTCCTTCTCGAGTTCTGAGGTCGTCATTCCTTTCACCCTGATGACACCGACGAGGGGGAGGGCAATGTCTCCCTGGGAGTTCACCCTCACGGTCTTCTTGAGCTCTTCGACGTTGTATGCCTCGATCTCGAGGAGGTCTTCCGGACCGATCCTGTAGTCATCTGCAATGCTGGTGTGGCTCTTTGCGCTAATGACGATCGCCTCGTTCAGTTGTTCAGTCTTTTTCTTCTGGGCAAGATCGAGCGTAGGCGGGGTCTTGGAAGCATAATCTGAACTGCATCCGAATATAATAATAAGAATAATGAACGCAGAAAAATACTTCCTCTTCTCTACCATAGAAAATAAAATCCTATATTTTATTTTTTCTACTTAGGTACCTACTTAGGGTACAGCAGGACTTGCTACTTTATCTCCCCTGAATGCCTTGAATGCGACTAGTGTTGCTCCTGTAACAAAGACTGCCAGTGTAAATCCTGTGGCAATCTTTTCACCTGTTACTCCTGCACCTGCTATTGGTGTTCCTGCTGCTGTTGCCACAGATCCTGCAGCAATACACTCACCTCTCACAAAGAGACTATCACCTGTATTCAAGGTTTCTGGTTTTAATCCGTGATGACTCACATAGATTTTTCCGAGGATGCTCTTTATCTCTGTCCCGTTCTGTCTGTTGAAAACTGTTCCCTGTATATTTGCCGGACTTGGAACGTCTGTCTTCTGAACCAGTACACTGGGCGTCTCCGGTGCTGTAACTTTCAACACCTCAGTGATTGCCATATTAAAAGATACATTCCCCGTACAATTGAGAATGTCAACGGCATAGGTTGAGTTCGTTACATCTACAATAGCCTCTGTATCCTTTAAGAGGTCTATCCTGGATCCACCTCTTGTTGTGATGAATACTGTTCCCTCTCCTATCCTCAGTTTTGTCTCTTTCAGGAGTGGATATACACCTTTTAGTTTCACCCATTCACCGGTAGAAGAGAGCATTTTAACTTCTCCTTCTGCCCTCATTTCGCCAAATGCCATCAGGCGCTGTGCTGAGACCGATGTTGCAGGAATAAGATTTGTCAGGATAAAGACAGGTATGAGTACTAAGGCAATAAAACGATATCTAAACATTCTGTACCTCCTTCTTAAAAACTGTTATTAAAACATAGCAAATTCATATATTTATATCGTACCTAATTTAGTTTCTTATATAAATATATATTTGTCAAGTTTTTTTAGCATTCCTCAATTAGCAAAAAACATACCATAATTAACCCTCTAAAATACCCGGGTCAGCATTTTTTATAAAGAGGTCTGTGAGTCGTGGATCAAACTGGGTCCCCGCATTTCGCTTCAGTTCATCAACTGCAGCAGAAAAACCTACCGGTGACTTGTATGAGTTTTTACTCGTCATGGCATCGAATGCTTCTGCGATCGCTATTATCCTGGACTCGAGGGGTATCTCTTCACCCTTAAGCTTCCCGGGATAGCCCTCGCCGTCATATCGCTCATGGTGATGAAGTACAATATGCGCTATATCTTTATAAAACGTTACCTGTTTTAACAGATCATGCCCTA
>VGWZ01000040.1 GCA_016873595.1 Nitrospira sp. | reverse complement strand
ATAACCCTGTGGCTGCTGCGATATGAATTGGTGCTGAATCATTACCAACAAACAAATCGCTGAACTTACATAACGCAGCAAACTCCAAAAGGCTCAGATCGGTGGAAATGATATCTGGTGGTTTCTTAAGGAATTTCAGAACATTTTGAATAATGTGATCTTCATCAGGTCCTCCAATTAAAAATACCCTGTAGTTTGATGCTATTGAATTGATAACTTCAGCAAATCTTTCCGCTCCCCACTGTCTGAGTTCTGTCCTGGCGCCAGGGTGAACAATGATCGATTTCTTATCCCCTGTTTGTTCTATACCGAATCTTTCTGCTATTGTTTTTACTATCGCCTCAGGAACGTCAATCGTTAGTGTCCTATCGTGTATTTTAAGTCCCGTATCTGTAATGGCCTGGAGATAATATTCAACAAGATGAGGATTCTTCTCATGATCCCAGCGTAACCGTTCCGTAAGCAAATACGCTCTCCACCAACTGTCATGCTTGAATCCCACCCTCACTCCAGCACCAGATAGGAAGCCGATTATTGTAGGCCGATCGGAACTTGAGAGGATGAAGACAGTATCAAACTTTTTCCTGCGGATCCCGATGAGGAGACGGATGAACTTTATGATGCCTAACCTTCCCTTTATCTCTTTTCTCCGTACAGGGATGATTTCGGAAACATCAGGAAGCAATTTCAGGAAAACCTCGCCGCCCTCATTGACCAAGGCCGTGATATCCGCATTCGGGAAGTTGCGTTTCAGATTCCTTATGAACGGATACATCCAGACAGTATCGCCGATATAACGCAAGTTGATAATGAGTATATTTTTAGGATTTCTGAGTATTTTCAATTTCATTCACCAAAGACATGAATTTTTCAACTCTTCCCTTTATCATATATGAAAATTGAGCGGAAATTGATAACAACTTGAATTTACTAAGTTCATAAGTATACTTTATATTACAATCTCTTCTTATAAAGTAGGAATTTTGATGAATAATCCGCTTATTAGCATTATAATGCCAGTCTATAATACAGAACAATACCTCAGGCAAGCTATTGAAAGTGTCCTTGCTGAAACATATCAACACTTTGAATTTCTGATTTACGATGATTGTTCGACAGATGCAAGTTCAACCATCATAAAAGAGTATGCTCAAAAAGATAAAAGAATAAAGATTTTTAACGGTGAGAAAAAAGCTGAAAAAGTTGTTTGGATATATAAATTTCTTGTCGATAATTCAAGTGGTAGTTATTTTATTCCAACTGATAGTGATGATATTTGTCTGCCTCAAAGATTAGAGATTTTAGTAAATGAAGCCATAAAGCACCCGGAAGCAAGCCTGATATTTGGCAAAACTGTAATGATAAATCAAGACAACACTCAAATATTAGGATATCTTGGTTCCAGAGTTGATCCTTACAGACTGTTTCAAAGTAATTATGTGCCTGACGGAGCGAGTTTGATTTCCAAACAGCATTATGATATGTGTGGTGGATATAATGAAAATATCGAATGGGCTGAAGATTATGAACTGCGTCTAAGGTTATTAGAACTTGCTCTCTTTATTTATATTGATAAAGATGTTTATTTATACAGACAGCACCTTACAAATTATACCGCTCAAAAAAGAGAGCCTAAGAAAGAGGTGCTTTTTAAAACCAGAATTGTCACAAAAAGCTTGGAAACAGCAGAGAAATTTACTCGGAAAAAGATTTCAGATTTAATTAAACATAACAAAAAAATAAATTATTCTGAATATATCAGTCTGGAATATTCGGCTGCTTATTATAGAAAATATAAAAAGAATATCTTCAAAGCATATCGTCTCATAAGAGCGATGGTGTATAACGAACAAAATATCATTAATATATTAAAAGATTCCGTTCTTCCTGTTTTTCTCCAGGTGTTCTATTATCTTGGAGGACGCAAGAAAGTTGATAAGATATTGAATAGAATGAATAGTATGGTCAATAAAAGCGAATTTGTGGATAAAACTGTTATTACAGGAGAAATGCTCAGAAATGGTTTAATTGAATTAGGTATTAGAAAAGATCAAAAAATCATAGTTCATTCTTCATTATCAAGTTTTGGATATGTATTAGGTGGTGCCAAAACAGTAATCGGTGTACTGAAAGATCTCATTGGTGAGAATGGACTGATCATGATGCCGTGTTTCACATATTACACAGAACATAATAATAAAAAGGAAGAAAAATATTTTGATCTGGATAGTCCTTGTAGTAAAGATATGGGGATTATTCCAGAAGAATTTCGAAAAGATCCTGATGTGTACCGAAATTTTCATCCTTTCACCAGTTTTGCTTTCTGGGGGAAAAACGCTCAAGAATTAGCGATCAAGTATCATATAGCTGAAAGTCTTTCAGATAAGTCACCGTTAGGAGAAGTGCTTAATGAAGGGTATATCTTAATGTTGGGATCTGATTTTTCTACTGTTTCGATCATTCATACTGCAGAATATATAGCAGGTGTCCCTTATACAGGGTATAGCTCAGAATTTAACTACATTGAAAATGGTCAGAGAAAAACAACCACATTGAGGAGAACAGGCCATTCAGAAGAATTTAGAAAGATTGCTGACCACCTTGATCACTATCCATCAATAAAAATAGGAAATGCAATATGTTGCTTAATTAAAGCAGACTATTTAGTGAATACTGCAGTAAAAATTCTTAAGAACAATCCAGCTTATTTTTTGTGTGATAATATGAGTTGCAGGACCTGTCAGGATAGACGTAGTTTTTTAAAGATTGAAGATCCAGCTTAATCTGATATTTTGTATATTCCTCTACCACATCTGATCTTGCGGAAAAGTTTCTGAAAGGGTTTGTATATCTTATAAAAAGGATACAAAGTGAAAAACTTCGTATAGCCGTATCTGGTTTCTATCTCTTTAATTGCAATACCCTTAGAGAGGTTCTGAGTCTTATACAATTTCCATATATGGTAGACGTTATCATACCAGATGTATTTCTTATGCAGGGAAGGGATTTTGATATATGGCTTATTCATATATTCGTCATACAAATAAAAATTGTCTTCAACCGCAGTGAAGAATTTGGTGTTCTTTTTGGTCTGTTGATCCGGGTGGATCCGGAAGGAGCAGAGTGGTTCGTGAATATATGCAAAACCCCCTATTTCAAGAAGATAAAACCACATTTCGAGGTCAACGATATGTGTGTAATGGGGCATGAAGCCTCGTTTGGCGTCTTTTTTCCTGAACATCACGGCTGTTGGCTCGCCTATGAGATTCTTCTGCTCAGACAAGCATCTGTTGATAACCTCTTCTCCAGACAAGACGGTATCATTCTTAAAATGCGATAATATCTTAATAATTTTAGACTCTGAATCAATGAATTTCCTTGCTGAGCTTACAAGGGAAATGTTGGGATCTGAATCGAGAACCGGTACCATTTTTTGCAAAGCATTGGATGAAGATAGCAAGTCGTCACTAAAAACAAATTTGATATATTCACCTCTTGCTTCGGACAGACATAAATTCCAATTGTTGACCATGCCGATGTTGATCAGATTAATCTTAAACCTTATCCTTTTGTCCTTTTTTGCATACTCGCTGACTACTTCTTTCGTATTGTCATGGGAGCAATCATCAATAATCAGTATTTCATAATCAGTAAAAGTCTGTTTCAGGACGGAGTCAATGGCTTCTGGCAAAAACCTTGCATAATTGTAAGTTGGAATACAGATACTTACCTTCGGGCCGTTCATACAATAAGTCTTCCTAAAAGAGCCGAATTTAATTTACGCCTTTGCCTCTGAACTTCCATATCATCAAAAACTGCATGGATCACATGACTCATAAAAAAATTGGTACCTCATTTAGAAATAACGTAGCCGTCCATCAATCCACTTTTCTATCAAGGTATGGCCGTACAGCATCCTCTCTGATATCCGCCACCAGCGGGCTTGCAACTTGACACGCCTTCTTTCAAGGAATCTTTTCCACAATGTGAGTCTATATTTCCTGCGGTAATAAGTGCGATTCTCCCGTTCATGAGGACTTGCGGCCCGCTCCTTACGGATCGCATTCTGGGTAACTGAGCCGAAATGATGTATGAACGAACACCCAGTGGTTCCGAGGACAAATCCTGCGAGCCGTGCCCTGCGGAAGAAGTCAGTATCCTCGAACTGACCTACACGGAAGTTTTCGTCGAACAGGCCAATCCGATCAAACACATGCCGCCGCACCATAAAACATATACCCTGTGCTACTCCCATGCGCACAACCCGGGACATACGTCTGACATATTCTCTTGAATATTCTGTGATATCGTAATTATACTTTCCCTCCCTGAATGCCGGGCTGACTATATCAGCACCTTTCTCTTCAGCAAACGCAAGGAGTCCCTCCAGCCAGTTCGGTGAAAGTATTATGTCGTTGTTCAGGAAGATGATCCAATGGGTATTGGTAGCCTTAACTCCTTGATTCCATGCAGCAGCACAACCGTAATTCTCCGAATTACTGATAATGGTGATATTGGAGCATCCCGCCAGATATTCGGCAGTGCCATCTGAAGAGCCATTGTCAATAACCACTGTTCGAACATTGACTGGGACGGTTTTACGCAGACTCTCAAGGCAAATTTTAGTGAAGTGAAGCTGGTTGAAGGCTGGAATTACTATGCTAATGTCCATTCAACTCTTTCTCTGTTCTGACCCGTAACACAAACTTGAACATTGCCTGCATCTTTAAGCTTCAATATGAGAGGTGCAATTTTAATCGCTTCAGGTCTTGTGCCAAAGATGAAAAGAAACCTGCGACTTCTCCCTTTAACTCTTATTCTCGCGCTGGAGTTCAAGGAGTTTTGCATATTTAAAAAATGATCCTCCTGCCTTGGTTAATGCTGTTACCAAACCATCCATCCCATCGAGAATACCCCATTTAAGAAAGTAGATTTTAAGAAACATACCAATACCATGATAAAGAGGCGACAAAGGTGTTGCCCTCTTGCCCGAGGCAAAAAGTTCTCTGGCAATAATAGTAGAGTAATCATTGAGTGTTTTAAGCATATCAAAATAGTTTGAGAAGCCATAGTGTTCTATATGTGCATCGAGATTGTGCACAGGTCCGGCTGTCACCCATTTCTCATGTATCATGCCGAGGAAAGAGCCCTCGGTCTTATTGACAAGCCGTATTTGCTTATCCGGCCAATAACCAGCATGCCTTATCCATTTGCCATGCACATGGTGTTTCATTTTAAAACGATATGCCGTCACTTTTGGTTTTTCCAGGATCTTTTCAATTACCTCTTGTGTTTTAGCCGGCACTCTCTCATCTGCATCCAAAAGGAGAACCCATTCGTGCTTACACTTATCAACTGCGCTGTTTTTCTGAGGGCCATAGCCCTTCCAGTCTTCTACAAAAACCCGGCAGCCATACTCCCGTGCAATTTCGACGGTCCTGTCCGTGCTGCCCGAATCAACTACCACAATGTCGTCCGAGAAAGCGACACTCCCGAGGCAATCGGAGAGATTTTTCTCCTCATTTTTTGTAATAATGGCTACTGACAGAGGGATTTTTTCAGAGGACATCTACCACCTCAGACACTCTGAAAAAGAGACTATTGCTGTCAGAAACCTGTGCCTGCGCATCAAAAAAACTCTTCTTTTAAAAGTAAAACAGCGGATCCTGTTTATGCCCAAGTCAATCATGTGCTAAAATACCATAAATTATTATGTGCTTACAAATTCATTTATTCCAACAGAGTAATGTAGATGCTTCTCGTTTTACTGTACCATCGCATAAATGCAGTCGAATACTCTAACAGGCTAGACATTTTTCTGGCCCATGTTAAGTTCATAGCCGACCACTATCCCGTTGTCTTACCCGGGGATACTTTGCCGTCAGGAAAAACAGCAGTTTGTCTCACCTTCGATGATGCATATTTTGATTTCTATCATTATGTCTTTCCCTTGTTGTGTGAACTGAAGATCAGGGCTCTCCTGGGGGTTCCAGTAAAATATATCGTGGAGAGTACTACCCTTGACAGCATTTCTCGTTTATCCATTCCATACGATGAAGCGATGGCGAATGAGGTCTCTGTAAAAAAAGTACCTTTCTGTACGTGGGACGAGATATCACAAATGGTTGCCAGTGGTTTTGTCGAGGTTGCTTCACACTCTTACAGCCATAGGAATCTTACAGATCAGGATGTTGATTTGAGAGAGGAAATTGTCAGATCAAAAGCAATCCTTGAAGAAAACCTTCCTCAAAGGATCACCACTTTTGTCTATCCCTTTGGGAAGGTAAATAAGAAGGTGCATTCCTTTGTCACAAGACATTATTTATATGCTATGAGGATTGGCTCAGCTTTAAACAAAGATTGGTACAATTCTCACGGGTTAATCTACCGGGTGAATGGAGATTGTTTGACCAATCCCCTACAGCCATTAAAAAAAATAAATCTATCCAAGTACTTGTTCAAATATGTCATGAATACAATCCGCGGGAGGTAACTCACGGGATCAAATCTTCGTTTCCACGTTGAAGCTCGATGAGTTTTGCATATTTGAAAAATGACCCTCCTGCCCTTGCCCTTGTAATTGCAATAATGAAGCCATCAAATCCCTCAAGAAATCCCAGCCTTAAAATATAGACTTTAATAAACATAGCAACACCTGAAAAAAGGGAGTTAATATGTTTGCCCGGCGTCCTGAATCGAAAAGCTCTTTAGCCATGTGTGTTGACCTGTCTTCTAATATTTTCAGCATAGATGAATAATTGGAAAAGATAAAATGCTCAATTGGGAATTCTGCCCTTGCCAGTATACCTGTTGTTTTCCATATACTATGTGTTATAGATTGAAATCGTCCCTTATTTTTCTTTACAAGCCTTATTGCTCTGTCTGGCCACCAGCCGCAGTGTTTAATCCATTTCCCGCGAAAATAGTTTTTCCTCGGAAAGTTGTATGCATCCAGACTATTAGGTTTTCTTATTATTTTTTTATAATCTCGTTTTTTGTTTCTTCAGGGATCCTCTCATCAGCATCGACAACAAGTACCCACTCATGTTTACACTTATCAACTGCGCTGTTCTTCTGAGGACCGTAACCCTTCCAATCTTCTATAAAAACCCGACAGCCAAATTCTTTCGCAATTTCCACAGTTCTATCTGTGCTTCCTGAATCAACCACCACAATATCATCTGCAAAGGAGACACTTTTCAGGCATTCAGGGAGATTCATTTCCTCATTCTTTACAATAATGGCTACTGATAAAGGAATTTTTTCAAGTAACATGTAACGCCTCAGACACCCCTGTAAAAAGAGGTAATGCTATTGCTGTTGCGAATGGAAGCACCTGCGTATCAGTAAGACTTCCAATAATAAAGACCGTTGTAAAAGCAAAAACTGAAAACCCGAGGGCTGAATCACGGCATTTCCATCCTCTTTTTAACATCACAAATAGAAGGGTGCAAAACGCAACAAGACCAACTATACCAAAACTTACCATCATATAGAGAAAACTATTATGCGGATGATCGTAAAAAGGAAGTGATGGATCTTTTTTATGAAGTTCCCATGACTTTTTAAAACCTGCTGTACCTGTTCCAAGAATCGGATTTTTCTTTATCTCTGATAATGCAATCTCCCACATATGAAATCTTAACCCTATAGATGTATTCACATTCCCCTGAGTATAAAGCACTATGTCTTCTTTAGCCTTTAAAAATCGGGACTGCACCACTGGAAAGGAAAACAAAAAAGACACTGCGAGGATGCTCACAATGACTATCTTCACTCTATGCCGCTGCCCTATTATGTTATACACGATGAATGGAGATAAGACTATCAATGCTACGTATCCACTCCTCCCTCCTGTGAAACCTATAGTAGCAAAATACTGAATCATAGCAGAAATGTAGAGTAAGCGTTCTCTTTTCGACTGGGCCTTTAAAAAGTAAAAGGATGCAATAAGTATTCCTGTAGTAAGCAGTAATGAATATGCAATGTGCGCTGAACTCCCTCCCAGCAGGCCGGTCGCGAGCCCCTTTTTAAGAGGTACAAAGCCCGCAAATTGTAATATTGAGATCGCGCTATTGAGAGAAAGCCCTAAAAGGAACATCTTGATTATCAAGTCAGGCTGTCTCTGGAGAGCGATAACCGGTACAATTGCTATAGCATATAACCAGTAATGAGTCTTTACAGCCACAGGGAACCCGTCATCTGGCAGCGGCGTGTACATAAGACCAGTCCATGGCAAAACAATAAGGATCATCACTGGTAGTATAATTTTGGAATTCTGCCATGTGGTGATATCTCTCAAAAACTTTCCAGAAATAACCCAGACACCGAGCACAAAAACTCCACAGATTACTGTTGGAGATGTAGCTATCGGAAGAAAGAAGAACATACCCAGATACCCTGTCCAGAGAAGGGTGTCCGGGTTAATTTTCCTTAACAATTCCATTCTTGCAAAAATAATCTTTTGATGCAATTGATGCTGAAAGAAGTTGTTTGTTCATATCGTTTTTCTTCTTGTTCGTTGGGTGCCAGAGGTGAAAACATATTGCCATGGATGCATGCACCTTCTTTATGAGTCCGAATTTAAAAAATCTGCATGCAAGTTCTGAATCTTCGTCACCCCATCCCGTAAAATCCTCATTAAAGCCATTTACCGCCAGTATATCTTTTTTTAAAAAACTCATATTGCATGATTTTATCCCCTTAAGTTTTTTATTCTTAATGAACAGTGAACGGGGAAGATGAATTAAATGATGAGCATTAGAAATCTTGCCTGTCAGGGCCATTTTCATCAATGTGGGTATTGAATTGGCATGCTCATAATTAAAGAATGATACGACATCCTTATTGACATACACCCTCTTTCCTTGTATAAAACATGCCTCTTCTTGCAGTTTCAAATGGTCTGATATAAAATGCTGGTTCACCACACAGTCACCATCTAAGAGAACAATATAGTCCCCTGATGTTTGTTTTATCGCCTCATTACGGATTTTAGCAGCCCTGAATCCTTTGTCTTCCTGCCATACATGGAGCACAGGAAAAGATGCACCTTTAGAGAAACTTTTTACTCCCTGAGCAGTATTCTCATCAGAACCATCATCTGCTATGATGACCTCGTCAGGCAGCCTGGTCTGGTTTAAAATGCTCTCAGTCACTTTTCTCAGGGCTAAGGGGTTATTATACGTCGTTATTATTAGAGATACTTTCAATAATTTCCTCCGACAAGTATTGCTGTAATAGAACCAACAGCAACTTTTGTCTGCATCTTCACAGGGATATATTTCTTATCATCAGTAAGCCAGATGAGTATATCACCCTTTCTGTTAAAAATGCCTTCTGATTTCATAAGTGGCTTTATAAGAACTGTATCAAATGTTCCTGTAGGAAGCTCAAGCTTCTCTTTTTTTAATACCTGTATCTCAACACTCCATATTTGTTTGTTATCAAATATATCTATAAATACAGGCCTTCCAACTTTTAAATCGAGGGTTCTCAGGTAATAAAAACTCGTTAGCGGGTCCAAGATATTTGCAGGGACAGTAAACTCTTTCTTTTCTTTATCAAGATGATTTATATAGGTTACCTTGCCAACAGCCTGATTAAAGATAACCTCTTTATCCCTCCTGTGTCTGCCTTCTCTTATTTTGAGTCTATAATTCGCAGGATGCCCTATCAATGACAGGGACGGGTTTTTAATGAGAATACTTTCTACTCTATCATCTACTGTATAAAAAACAGAGACCCATTTTGCTGACTGAGCAGTCGAAATAATTTTTATATTGTCCCCATCGTTTAGTATCTCAAGAGATGCGGTACCAGCCTTAATACCAGTCCAAGTAAGGTCATAGACAAGTTTCTCAGGTATATTGAAAGAGGCTGCATAAGAAATCGCTATGAAAAATGCACAATGGACAATGCACAATACGACCAATGTGATAAAGTGATACCTTCTGCTTATCCTTCCCATACCTTTATGTTATATTAAAGCATGCTTGTTATTCCTGCAATAGATTTAAAGGATGGGCAGTGTGTAAGGCTTTTCCAGGGCAAAAGAGATGCAGTGACCACTTATTCAAATGACCCTGAAGCAACTGCGAAAAGATGGGAATCATGTGGGGCTCAACTGCTTCATATTGTTGATCTCGATGGCGCATTTTCTGGCAGTCAGAAAAATCTGGATGTAATAATAAAAATCAGACAGTCAGTAAAAATCGCTCTCCAGGTAGGAGGCGGAATAAGGAATGTCACTACAATCTCGACTCTCTTCTCAGCAGGTATTAACCGGGTCATCATAGGAACTGCAGCAATTGAGGATCCTGAGTTTGTCACCTATTCCTGCAGTAAATATCCTGACAGAGTCTTAATTGGCATTGATGCTGAAAAAGGCATGGTCGCGGTGAGGGGCTGGGAAGAAGTGACGTCTATTGATGCAAAACAATTGGCAAAACGTTTAGAAGGTAAAGGCGCAGCAGGAATTATCTATACAGATATCACAAGAGATGGTACGCTTTCCGGACCCAATATTGAAGAGACAAAAAAAATAGTTGAAGCCGTGAATATTCCTGTGATCGCAGCAGGAGGAATCTCATCAATTGATGACATAAAAAAGCTTACGAAGATAAAAAACCTCTGGGGAGTAATCACAGGAAAGGCTATTTACTCAGGGACACTTGACCTTAAAGAGGCAATAAAAATCACGATACAGGATACATGATACATGATACAGGAATATATGATGAGAGGAAAACCACAATCATATAAGGACCTTGAAATATACTTGTTGGCAAAGGAACTTGCAGTGAAAGTTCACAGAATGACTTTGAGGGATTTACCAAAATTCGAAATGTACGAGGAAGGAAGTCAGATTAGGAAGTCTTCAAAATCTGTAGTTTCAAATATTGTCGAGGGTTATGGAAGGAAAAGATACAAAAATGAATTCATTCAGTTTTTGACTTATGTCCTTGCTTCATGTGATGAAACAAAAACACATTTAGAAATGCTTTATGAAACAAGTTCTCTTAATGAAAAGGTTTATCAGGAACTTTTTCAGGAATATAAAAGATTAGGTCCCAAAATATTTAACTTCAGAGAAACAGTTATTAAAAAACATAATGAATTCTATAGTAAAAGCAATAAATAAGTATGCTTAAGAACAAAGCATAACAACAGTTTTGTCATTCCCGTGAAAACGGGAAATCTATCTATATCCAGTTCAATAATGAAAAGATATGGATTCCTGCTTCCGCAGGAATGACAAATTAATTAATGCCGTTACTATAAAATCGTGTATCTTGTATCTTGTATCGTGTATCTTTGGAGAATAGGTGCTCGCGAAGAGAATAATTCCTTGCCTTGATGTAAAAGATGGGCGGGTGGTGAAAGGTGTCAGTTTTGTCAATCTGAAAGATGCAGGTGACCCTGTCGAAAATGCAAAGTTCTATGACGAGCAGGGAGCTGATGAACTTATTTTTCTTGATATTACTGCATCCCATGAGAAGAGAAATATAATCATTGATGTAGTCATGAGAACTGCTGAAGAAGTTTTCATGCCTCTTACTGTTGGCGGGGGAATTAAGACCATTAAAGATATACGTAAACTTCTCAAGGCAGGGTGCGATAAAGTATCTATAAATACAGCTGCTGTCAGAAATCCAAATTTTATCAGAGAAGCTGCTGAGAGATTCGGGAGCCAGTGTATTGTCGTCGCAATTGATGCGAAGCGAGTAGTTGGGGGGTTGCCTCATGCTACCGGTAAAAAGTGGTTTGATGACCCTACGTTAAAAGATGTATGTCTTAAACTGATAGAGAAAGTTCCTTACATCCCCACTTTAGCAACTTCACCCCCCCTAACCCCCCCTTGGCAAGGGGGGGAACAAGGGGGGGTAACATGGGCAATCTCAACTCATGGCGGGAGAAAAATGAAGCTCATAGACGCTGTGGAATGGGCTCAAAAGATGGAAGAACTCGGAGCAGGTGAGATTATGCTCACGAGCATGGATAAAGATGGCACCAAAGATGGCTATGACATTGAACTCACAAAAACAATTTCAGAGGCTGTATCAATCCCTGTAATTGCCTCAGGTGGTGCAGGCAATCTCGAACATTTATATGAGGCACTTGTAGATGGAAAAGCAGACGCGGTCCTCGCAGCATCCATATTTCACTACAGGGAATACTCAATTAAAGAGGCAAAGGAATATCT
>VGWZ01000039.1 GCA_016873595.1 Nitrospira sp. | reverse complement strand
GGATCTGGATTCCCGCTTAACAGACCGCGGGAATGACGGACAAGGGTTATTTCATGCTCCTTTGTGAGCCAAAGGCTCTTTTCGATTCCTGCCGGAGTTTACCCCGTACTTGATACGGGACAGGAATGACACAATAAAGAGGAAGAACCTTACTTAAAAATATGTGCACAAATAGTTTCCCATATGTGCATAAATGATTTTTACGTAACACGCATAAAAAAATTCTTGACTTCTATGGTATATTACCTTAAATTTAATACTAATATAATCCCTAATATAATCCCGGATAGAAGGGAGTAGTCTTCATGGAAAAGCCTGCAGAAGAAAAGCCTAAAGAAGAGACATTTTTTCAAAAATTAATGAAAAAAAAGATAGTTTACCTCATTCCCATTTTGCTCTTTTTGCTAGTGATTTTAGTTTTTGTTAAGAGTGAGCTAACCTTAACCGGATATACCAAATTGTTTCCTCATAGTGAGGTCTTTATACGTCCGGAGATAAGTGGAATATTGAAAGAGGTCTATATTAAAGAGGGCGACATTGTTAAAAAAGGCGACCTCCTGGTCAAGTTACTTGATGACGACATTGCTCTCGAAATATCTAAACTACAGGCAAGGATCAAGTCAGAAGAGTGGGAGCTTAAGCGACTTGTTGAGGGTCCCCTTCCGGAAGAGATTAAGGCCCTGGAGGCTGAAATAGATGCGGTGAATTCGAGAAAGGTTTATCTGGAAAAGGAGCTGGACAGGATTGAGAAGCTCTGGAAAGAAAGAGCTTCACCAGAGGCCGAATATGACCAGATCAAAAAAGACCTTGCTGTTACAAAAGCCCAATTATTGGAGAAACAAAACCGCCTGGCCCTGCTTAAGATGGGTGAAAGGGTTGAGATTATAGAGGCTAAACGGGCAAAGATTGAGGAATTAAAGACCAGGCTTTCATACCTCAAGATTGATCTGGAGAGGACAAATATTAGAAGTCCCATTGACGGAACTGTTACAACTGCCTGGGTGCATTTAAAGAAAGGTGAGTATATTGATAAAGGCAAAGAAATTTTGCGTATTGAAGCCATTGATAAATTACTTGCAGAGATACCGATATCGGATAAAGATGTTACCTATGTTAAAATAGGGCAAAAGGTGGCTATTAGATTGTCGGCCCTTCCCTTTGAGACATTCTCAGGTGAGGTTATCAGTATTGCCCCTAAAACTACAAAGGTTGAAAAGGGCAAACCGAGAGTGATGGTCTATAGTTTAATTACTAATAAAGATAGCTTAATCAAATCAGAGACAAGCTGTTTTGCCAAGATATACTGCGGTAAATATAGTTTAGGCCATGTTCTCTTTAGAGGGATTATACGGTTTTTCAGGGTTGAATTTTGGACTCTATGGTAAAAATAAAAAAGGCTTTCAGGACGTTGATATTATCTACGTCCTTCAAATTTTATCTTTTGTTATTACTTTCGGGTTTATGTGGTGCTATTAGCGCCACGGCATGGAGTGCTGCCGAAGACAGGGTTTTCAAGGAGATTCCTGCTGGCGTTCAGCTCCCATTTAAGGCTGTAGAAGATGAAAGTGAAAAAAGGTACCCGCATGGAGTGGTGTTTGAAAAGGATATTGTCGAAAAAATGGATATTGATTATTTAGTGGATCGGGCGCCTGTTATTGAGCCAGAGAGAAAGAAGATACAGGTAAAATTCGGCCTCTTAGAGCAGGCGTCCCTCTTTCCTAATCCGGCTTTTGAGTGGAAGCCCAAGAGGCTGCCAGGTGATTTTAACCTCGGAGAAAGGACTGATGAATTCCTCATCTCCCAGAAATTTGAATTGGGCGGAAAGAGGCATTACCGGATGAAGGTAGGCGAAAAGGAAGTAGACGAGGCAATAGAAGGCTTTTATTATAGAAGGGCTGTTTTTAAAAATGAGGTGACGAAGCTTTTCAATAACATTTATTACCTGCAAAAACGTCTGGAAAAGGAGAAAGAAGTTTTGTCCCTTATAGGGAAAATGAGGGAGCTGGCTAAAACAAAACTGGTCTTCGGAAAGATTTCAGGAAAGGACTTTATCGATTATGAAGTGAGTTACAGGAAAAAAACGGTGAAGGTTGAAACGCTTACCAAAGAGATAGAGCAAAACCTTCGCTTCTTCGAGGAGAAGGTTGGCTTGAACCCCGGAACTATAAAAAGTGTAAATGGAGTTTTACCGGAACTGGAGAGCCTTCCCAGAGAGATTGATCTTGCAAAGGAGCTCCTTGAGAAAAATCCGGAGATTAATCTGCTGAGAAGGAAGGTTGAAACAGCCCGACAAAAGCTGGAAAGAGAAAAATATCTATTCATTCCTGACATTACCCTCAAAGCTACGATGTTGAGTGATAGGGCAAGAAATCAAGATACCTATGGCCTTGAAATGATGGTCCCCATTCCGCTCTTCGATAGAAATCAGGGCGGAATTATGGCGGCTGAGGCTAGCCTCGAGCAGGCCCAGAAGGAGCTCCATGCAGAGCGTTCAGGCCTCCTGGGCTCCTCAGCAAAACACATGACCTCTTACGAAAATGCCTTTAAAAATCTCGAAAAATACTCCAGAGAGATTCTACCCTTAGCAGAAGAGACCAGAAGATTTTTCAATATTGCCTATGAAGCAGGAAGGATATCGATGTTAGAAAACATCGGGGCACAAGTTCAGGTTCTGGAGGCAGAAATTGAGAAGATGGAATTTCAGGTGCGTGCCCAGAATCTTTTGCAGGACATTTTCTTCCTCGCTGGTCGCGTCTATTAAATCCTGAGCCTCGATTAGAGTATGTAGGAGAGACCTAAGAATACGATAATAAATGCTAAGGTGAGCTTGATAAACTTAGCAGGGAAATATTTCTGGGCTCGGGCACCAAAGTATATACCAATAGTTCCTCCGATGCCGAAGAGAAACCCTAACAGCCAGTCAGGGGTTATATCCAGACCGGTGTATGCATACATAGGGGCAACAACCACATAGAAAATGACCCCCACGACAGAGGTTAAGAATGTACCCATGAGGGCAGCCCCGGCTATGGTGTATACCGGGAGGCGAAAGAATGCTACGAGAAAGGGTGCAATGATAGCACCGCCCCCAATCCCATAGGTGCCTCCAATAATCCCCACGATAAAGGCTAAGATAAAGAGGGGGAGGACATTAAAGGAGAATGTCTCGCCGTAAAACTCATATATTATCTGGCGGGGTGAGAATTTTATCGTCTTTACCACTGCCTCGGGTGGAAGCCCGGCCGCCACCTTGCTCTTCTGCTTCTCCTTGATTTCCTTTACCCGTTGCTTGAACTTTGCGTCAAGGTCCTTAGCTCTCTCTGCTACCGTTTTGGGACGGAAGAGGGTGTCATAGGTAATACGACATCCTATATAGAGAAGGACACATCCCACAAAGACCTTGAAGGACTCAGGGTCTGGCAGATAAGAAATTCTGAGGACACAACCAATGAAGACACCTGGCAGGGTAGCCATAATTATTACCCACGTAAGGGGCCAGGCCATCCTTCCTTCTCGAATAAATCGGATGACGCCACCGGGGATAGCAACAATGTTAAAGATTAAATTGGTGGGAGACACAGCCGGGCTGACAAAGCCGAGAACACTCACCTGGAAGGGGAGCAAAAGGAAAGCCCCTGAGACACCACCCATAGAGGTGAAAAAGGAGACACAAAGAGCGACGATCGGGGGTATCAGCGGGAATACCTCAATACCTGATTCAGGGAAAATCAAGATTGCCCTCCTGTATCCTAACAAAATATTATACAACCTGATTCAGAAAAATTCAATAATTCAATTACGTAGATTATTTTGCGTAAATTTTGACATTACCCAAACACACAGGACCTCGTCAAAGTCCATAAAATCGCACTTGAGATACCCCTTCTGTCATTCCCACGCAAGTGGGAATCCAGTCAAATCAGTAGGTTCTGGATTCCTGCTTTCGCAGGAATGACCGGAAAAAGTAACTTTGACGTTGCCCTGACCCAAACGCAAAAATTTCTTGACAAAATTTTCATAGAATGATATAACTCATAGGAATATTCAGAAGGCTCTTTAAGATTCTTCGCTACGCTCAGAATGACAGGTAAAGTAAGTCTGTCATGGGCGGGCAAAACCTTTTATGAGGAGGTGATGAATAGGTTATATAGTGAGGAAAGTAAGTCCGCCATAGGCGGATGGAATCCTTTAAGTAAGGAGGTTTAGGAGTGAGAAAATATTTAGCGTTATTTTTAGGTTTGATGTTTGTGCTTGGCTTTGCCACCAGCGCCTTTGCCATCACTGCTGAGATCCCATCAGATACTCAGGCAGTAGTAGCAAAGGGAACAACTCAGATTACCCTCGGTGGTAGGATACTTGTAAGGGGATGGTATCTCAACGACCTTGCTGCAAGCCTACCTACTGCAGCAGAATCCGCTGCACTGTACACCACAAATGCATATATCATCATTGATGCAAAGGTTGCTGAGGGTCTTCGGGGCTTTATGGAAATTGAGACAGCTATTAACGAGAATCCAAACACGGGTCTTTACATCTGGGGTTCTCCTTCTGGTTATGATGTGAAACCACTCTCAGATTTGATGTTCCGCCAGTTATGGTTAGAGTATAGTGGTCAGGGTCTCTTAGGTGTTCCTGCCGGGATAAAGGTAGGTCATCAGCTACTGACACTCGGTGAGAAACAGTTCCTCAGGCATGAAAGGTTTGGTGATGATGCAGTCCTTGTATTCGTTCAGCCTACAAAGGAACTCCTCATAGCTGCTTTAACAGCAAAACTCGTTGAAGGAGAATGGACAAAACACAAAGATGATATTGATGCCAATGTCGCTCTCATGACCTATAAGGTTGATAAAGACAATACAGTGGGTCTAAACCTCACATGGATAAAAAGCGATGGCAATACACCATCAGTCGGACCAGTTGTTGGGTTAGACTTCTATAACCTCGGTCTCCATGCAAATGGTAAGGTTCAAGGTTTAAGTTATGCAGCAGAGCTTGACATGCAGTTCGGGGATGTTGATGTGACATCAACAGTCGAAAGAGAGTTCCGTGGCGTTGGATTATTTGCAAAGTTAGGTTACAAGGTTGATCCTGTGAATATCAGGGCATCCTTTGCAACAGGTAGCGGTGATTCTAATTCAACTGACAACAAGAACAAGGAATTCCAGACAACCGTAGGAATGGATGCTCAAAGCCTCTTAGCAAGGTTTCCAAACTACACACAGATTTATGAACGCGCAACAAGGTCGGCAGCATCCCCTATAGGAGTTAGTGCCGGTTCCCAGGGCCAGCTACTTACAGGTAATACCAGAACAACAGGTATTGCCAATACCACCTACTATAATCTCGGCATTGATGTGGTACCTACAAAAGACCTGAACCTCTCTCTCGATGGCTACCTCCTCAGGGCAACAAAGGCTTGGCAGGCTGGTCAGTCAAAGAAGGTGGGCTCTGAGGTTGATCTCGGTCTTACATACAAGATCACAAAGAACCTCAGTTATCTTGTAACAGCAGGTTTCTTCACCCCGGGCAAATACTATACTACAGGCACATCACCTCTTGTTACTACTGAGAAGAAGACAGTTACCCTGTTTGTTCACGGCCTGGACCTCAGATTCTAACTCGTAGTGCCCCTACCCGTCCCTCCCCCTTGATGGGGGAGGGTTAGGGAGAGGGTGGTGATTTAAGGGCGGGTCCCCCTGATCAAGTCAGGGGCAACCCGCCCTTTTTATTTCTCATTTTCATGGTAGCCTGTCATTACACCTTGTCCTCAAAATTTGCTGATAGAAGTTGTCATGCTGCCCTGAACTTGATTCAGGGCATTTCAGCATCTCATGTCACCCTGAAACGAGTTCAGGGTGACACCTCTTTTGTCTAATGGAATTCAAATCCACTAAGCGTTTATGTATTCTATCGGTAAATAAGGACTTATCCCCAAATTTGATTTTTCGACAAAAAGCTGGTATAGTAATATATATTCTATCTGGATTTTAATTGAAAGAGTGGACTTATCCACTCTTTTGTTTTAAGGGTCTATGACCTATTGTATTGTCTCATAAATAACTATACTCATTTGTCATTCCGAGCGAAGCGAGGAATCTCGTAGTGAGATTGCTTTATCCCATCCCGAAAGCATTCGGGATGGGACTCGCAATGACAGTGTATAGAACTGTTAGGGACAGCACACTGTGAGGGAATTATTTATGAACGAGAATATAAAGAAGAAGGTTTTACAATTGGCAACCCAGGTCGCAGATGAGCAGGGGATAGAAGTAGTTGACGTTGAGTTGTTCGGAAAGGGTAAGTTACTGCTCAGGGTTGTCATTGATAAGGAAGGCGGGGTTACCCTTGGTGACTGTGAGAGTTTCAGCAGGAGTTTCGAGGCTATCCTCGATGTTGAAGACCCCATTCCAGGGTCTTATACACTTGAGGTTTCTTCACCAGGCCTTGATAGACCATTAAAGGAGATAAAGGATTTTGAGAAAAGTACAGGGAAACTTGCCCGGATAGTAACGACAGAAAAAATAGAAAACCAGAATTTTTTTATAGGAAGAATCATTGAGGTGAGTAAAGTCCTTATACGGCTTTTGGTTCATGAACGTGAGGTGCCTATACCATTTGAGAAGATAGCAAAGGCAAGGCTGGAGGTAGAGTTGAAATGACAAAAGAACTCTGCTACATGGTGGACCAGATAAGCAGGGAAAAAGGGATATCAAGAGAGATCTTGATTGAGGCGTTACAGTATGCCCTCCTTTCTGCTGCGAGAAAGAAATTCGGGGGAAGGACAAACATAGATCTCACCATAGACCCGAAAACGTGCACTATTGTTGCCTTTGAAAAGAAGAAGATTGTCTCGAAAGTCACGAATAAGAATGAAGAGATCTCTATTGAAGAGGCTCAGAAAATTTTACCTGAAGGGGTTGAGGGAGATGTGGTCAATATCCCGTTAGATCTTCATGAATTTACCAGGATAGCAGCTCAAACAGCGAAACAGGTTATTTTTCAGAGGGTGAAGGAAGCAGAAAGGGATGTAATTTACAATCAGTTCAAAGACAAGGCAGGACAGGTGGTGAGTGGTATAGTGATGAGAAAAGAGAAAGGAATATATTTTCTTAATCTCGGAAGGACAGAAGCCATACTCCTGGTGAGAGAAACACTCCCTAACGAGAACCTTAAGAGGGGTGATACTGTCAGGGCACTTATAGAAGATGTGAAAATTACGACAAAAGGGCCGGCGATAATGCTCTCCAGAACCAGTCCGCAATTTGTTGCAGCTCTGTTTAAAATGGAGGTCCCGGAAATAAATGAAGGACTTGTCATTATAAAAGATATTGTAAGAGAGCCGGGTGAAAGGACAAAACTTGCAGTATATTCCAAGAACCCGTCTATCGACCCTGTAGGTGCGTGTGTGGGGATGAAGGGTACAAGGGTGCAGTCAATAGTGCGTGAACTGAGAGGGGAAAGAATAGATATTGTACCGTGGACAGATGACCCGAGGATGCTTATTGCGAGAGCATTAAGCCCTGCGACAGTGGACAGGATAGGGATAAACGAGGAAGATAAGACAGCCATGGTAGTGGTGAATGACCAACAATTCTCACTCGCCATAGGGAAGAAAGGTCAGAATGTCAGACTTGCGATGAAGCTTACTGGCTGGGATATTGATATATTAAGCGATACAGAATACTCTGAGATGAGGTTGAAAGAGGCGGATAAGATACTTGATGATACGATAGAGCATAAGCCGCATAAAAAAGACATCCCATCTGTTGATGGCTAAAGACCTTTCAGAATTTCATATACAATATTTAAAAGGTGTCGGACCTCGAAGGGCAAAGCTTTTAAGCCGCCTTGGTATCAAAACATTAAAAGATGCGCTTTATTACCTTCCTTACAGATATGAAGACAGAAGCAACCTTAAAAAGATTAGCGGCCTGACTTATGGAAGGGTAGAGACTGTATCAGGAAAGGTCGTCTCTGTAGAAGTAATCAACCTACCAAGAAGAAAAATGAAAATCTTCGAACTTACCGTGAATGATGGAAGTGGTCTTTTAAAAGGCAAATGGTTCAATCAGCCTTTTATGAAAAAGAACTTCACCATAGGGAATGAAGTAGTACTTTGTGGAGTTGTCAAGAGGAACCCCTATTGGGGAATCGGATTTGAGATGGATAATCCGGAATATGAGATTGTAAGTGATGATGGCGATTCATTAATCCATACAAATAGAATTGTACCGGTATACAGAGTTACCAGTGGTTTGTCAGTAAGGCAGATCAGATCAATAATGTTCAATCTTATAGACACATGTAGTAAGGATATATATGACCCGGTACCCCATGAGATCCTGAAGAGACATGATTTGCCCGGACTCCCTGAAAGCCTCTCTGGTGTTCACTTTCCAGATACAAGTGTAGATATAACGCTTCTCAATAGGGGAACGAGTGATTTTCACAGGAGACTCTCTTTTGATGAGCTTTTTATGCTTGAGCTCGGTCTTGCGATAATGAAAAGAGGGAAAGCACGTGAAAAGGGAATTGTATTTAATTCTGAGGGAAGAATTCTCAAGAGGCTTATCGAGATGCTCCCGTTCAGGCTTACAAAGTCACAGGAAAAAGTATTCAGTGATATACTAAGTGACATGAGGAGCCCTCACCCGATGAACAGGCTTATTCAGGGTGATGTGGGATGTGGAAAGACTATTGTTGCACTGATGGCAATGACAGTTGCTTCGGAATGTGGTTATCAGTCTGCTCTGATGGTACCAACAGAGATACTCGCAGAACAACATTATATCAATATCCACAGAATAATTGAAGCGTTGGGTTTGAAAATATGTCTGCTCACAGGGAGCACAAAAGAAAGACCTCTCAACGAGATTGCTTCTGGTGAGATAGACATAGTTGTCGGAACCCATGCACTGATTCAGGAAGGCGTATCATTTAAAAATCTTGGTCTTGTGATAATAGATGAGCAACACAGGTTTGGTGTCATGCAGAGGGCATTGCTCAGGAGAAAAGCGATGAATCCTGATGTTCTTGTCATGACAGCTACCCCTATACCGAGGACACTTGCACTCACATTATACGGCGACCTCGATTATTCTGTCATTGATGAACTTCCTCCTGAAAGGAGACCTGTGACAACGCTGCTTTTTAGCCCGAAGCAGAAGGACTACATATATACTTTTATAAGAGAAGAGGTAAAGAAGGGAAGACAGGTTTATGTGGTATATCCAGTAATAGAAGAGTCGGAAAAGACAGACCTTAGATCAGCAATAAGGGGTAAGAATGCCTTTGAAAAAGATTTCCCTGAGTTTACCATTGGGCTCCTTCATGGGAGGATGAAAGCACAGGAAAGGGAAGAGATAATGGCTTCTTTTAAGCAGGGAGAGATAGACATACTGGTCAGCACCACTGTGATAGAAGTAGGGATTGATGTGCCAAATGCAACCCTTATGCTTATAATACATGCTGAAAGGTTCGGGATGGCACAGCTCCATCAGCTCAGAGGGAGGGTAGGACGGAGTCCGCAACAGTCTTTCTGTATGATGATTGCATACGAACCCTGTGGAGAAGAAGCGAAAAAGAGACTTGACGTAATGGCCAAAAGTAATGATGGGTTCATGATTGCGGAGGAAGACCTGAACATACGGGGGCCAGGAGAGTTTTTCGGAACGCGTCAGTCAGGTTTGCCAGACCTCAGGATTGCACATATTGTGAGAGATGCATGGCTTCTGAATGGAGCAAGGAAAGAGGCGTTCAATATCATTGAAAGGTATCCTGATTTAAAAGGTTTCCCTCTTTTAAGAAAATCTCTCGAGGGATTCTGGAAAGGAAAAATTGAGCTTTTTAAGACAGGATAGGGGGAGATTATGTTTAAGAGATTAAAAGATAGTTTTGACGGTGGGATTGATAAGATTAAATGGTTTTCATCATTGTTTTCAGACAGACTTAAGATAGAGTATTCAGTGATGAAACTCCTTTACCAGTCAGATCAGATGGAGAAAAAAAAGGAATATCTGATGAGAACGATAGGCCAGCGTGTCTTTGAACTCAAAGGATATTCTGACAGGTATATTCTGAAGGATGACATTATCGTTGAAGCTCTCCACGAAATCGAGAAGATTAACAGTGAAATAGAAGAGATAAAAAAGAAGGCATCAGAGATGAGCAAAGTAGAGGAGTAATGCATAATATAATTCCATATATTATTGTCTTTCTTTTTGGTTCTATTGTTGGGTCATTTCTTAATGTATGCATATACAGGATACCCAGGAATTTATCAATCATTATACCTTCGTCAAGGTGTCCCTCCTGTGATAATCCTCTCAAGCTGTGGGATAACATACCACTATTAAGTTATCTATTTCTTGGTGGCAGATGCAGGGCATGTAAGGCGAGGATCTCCTTCAGGTATCCTCTTGTCGAATTTATGAATGCGTTGTTTTATACGTTGGTTCTATGGAGGTTCGGTTTTGGATGGCATACCCTCATCTATTTTGTTTTCTGTTCTGCCCTTATCGTGATAACCTTTATTGATTTAGATTTCCAGATAATACCGGATAGAATAACATTGCCAGGCATACCAATAGGAATACTACTCGGAGGATTTATCCTCGTAGATCCTTTTATGCGACATTTACCCCTCGGGATAACATCTTCCTTTTTAGGTGCCCTTATCGGTTTCGGATTCTATTATTTTGTTGCAAAAGTGGGAACACGGATTTTTAAAAAGGAGGCAATGGGGGGTGGCGATATCAAGATGATGGCAATGGTTGGGGGATTTCTCGGATGGAAAGGCGTGATACTCACAACTTTCCTCGGAAGTCTTTCAGGCGCGATTATCGGTATTGTACTGATACTCTGCAAGGGGAGGGAATGGGGATCAAAAATTCCATTTGGCCCATACCTTGCGTTGGGTTCAATAATAACGCTTTTTTACGGTCAGGAGATACTCTCCTGTTATCTTAACATGTCGATACTGGTACGATGAGTGTAGGAATCACATTTTTATATCTGCTCATATTCCTGCTTGCAGTCCTGGTCTTTTTTTATTTACTCAAAAGGTTTATAAGCTTTTACAGTGAACAGAAGAAGTTAGAGCGAAAGGATATGTCTCAGGTACATTTTGTCGTTGACACATTTCACGAGCTCGTGTCAAAACTCAAAGAAAAGGAAAAAGAGCTTGAGGTTATGCGACAGAAGGCAGAAGACAGAGCAGGGATTATTGAAGGGTACAATGAAAATATACTGCAGAGTGTTCCAAGTGGAGTGATGAGTTTTGACGAAGAGATGAAGATCACAAAGGTAAATATAGCTGCGGAGAAGATACTTGACATTAAAGGAGAAGTAGTCATCGGGAAGTATCATACAGATGTGTTCAATAGAACCGTTATAGATCTTCTTGATGAGAAAAAGATTATCGAAAGGGGTGAGATAAGTTATATCACACAGTCAGGAAAGAAGATATGGTTGGGACTTACCCTCTCACCGTTAAATGACAGAGAAGGCAGGACAATAGGCCAGATACTTATTTTTACTGACCTCACCCATCTTAAGGCATTTGAGGCACAGATGGAGCTGAGGGCAAGACTGTCAAGCCTTGGTGAGATATCAGCAGGGATTGCACATGAATTGAGGAATCCGATGGGTGTCATTGCAGGGTATACAAAGCTCCTCGCAAAAAGGGTGGATAGCTCTTTAACACATACTGTTGATGCTATTTCAAAAGAGATCAGTGTAATGGACAGGATTATCTCTGACTTTCTTTCATTTGCAAAACCTACTGAACTTACGATCTCTGACCTTGACCTGAAGATGATTATCGGAAATTGTGTTTTAGCGGTTACAGGTGAGAAAAAAGATATTCACGCTCACTTTGATAGTGAGAGGGTGCCTGTTCTCAAAGGTGACGAGGTGCTTTTACGACAGGCGTTCACAAACCTCATACAGAATGCTGTCGAAGCGATGCCTGCCGGGGGAAAGCTCGCAATAAAGGCTTTCCCTTTAAAAAGCTCAGAAGGAGATTTTCTGGAAATTGTGATATCTGATACAGGCCATGGTATTGGAGAAAACGTGATGGACAAGATCTTTCTTCCGTTTTATACCACAAAAGAGAGGGGTACAGGACTTGGCCTCGCAATCGTTCATAAGATTATTATTTCTCATGGAGGAAGTATCTTTGTTGAAAGCAGTGAAAAAGGGGCAACATTCAAGATAAGGCTTCCTCAAAATATTAGAGGACTTTCAGAGGGTAAAGATAGTAAAAGGGCTTGATTTTTGTGACTTTTGACGAGGGTTT
>VGWZ01000038.1 GCA_016873595.1 Nitrospira sp. | reverse complement strand
TCCATTAGTCTATTTTGGAACTTAGTGTGCTGTCTCACAACTAAGTTTACACATTATGTCATTCCTGCGAAAGCAGAGAACTATCAAGGAAATAGGTTCCCGTTTTCACGGGAAACCCTGGATTCCGCATCAAGTGCGGAATGACACTACAAAAAAATGTACAGAACTGTTAGGAACAATACATTAGAATTTCTGAGATGACGGAATAGCAGTCAATGTTTATTCAATAAGCCCAGTTCCTCTGAATACTTTCTGAACATCTCAAGCCCTCTTTGATGCTCATCTCTAAAATCATAAGATATGCCCTTCCAGTAAGAGACAAGTTCTTCCTCTGAAACGACCAACGAGTGGCGGCTTAAAAGTAACAATTTCAATTCCTGAGCAATTTCATTTAAATTGTTCATGGCGGACTCTTTTGCCATATTGAGGTCATGGACAAATCTTTCAAAGAGTTCTGCCTTCTTTGTAGAGTAGTCTTTCCTTGCAATCCACAATGCAAATACAAATGGAAGACCGGTATTTTCATACCATAAATCTCCGAGATCATAGACATACATACCTGTTATAGTCTTTTTTGCTTTCAGGGCATCATCACCGATCAAAAGACAGGCGGCTTCACCGCTCATTACTAAATCCAACAGTCCGTTTGCTGGCCTTAAGTCACACTCAATCTTGTAAAATTTTTTTAAGATAATATCGAGTAAGGCAACAGAGGTTTCTGACTGTGACGAGGTGAGGATTGTCTTACCGTTCAAGCCTTCTATCGGCCCTCTGCTAAACAGAAATATACTTCTTATAGGTCCTTTTGAACTTATAGAATGGTCTTCAATAATGGTGTACGTGTCCGGGCACCTAAGATATTCAATAGATGAGGATGGGCTAATATCTATCTCTCCATTTCTTAACATCCTGTTGAGGGCAGAAGGAAATCCCTCTATGATTTCATATTCTGAAAGGTTACCTTTCTCCAGCATATAAAATATCGGGAAGAGATTTGTGTATGCAATTTTCCCTATCCTGAGAAGAGGTTTGTTTTTGTCTTGCAACTGTTTATATCCTTTCAATAATACTGATTGTTTTAGAATCTTTTACATTCTTGAGTAGAGAAGCATCTCCATTAATTCTTCCTACGAGATTTACCTCACTTGCAGGAACAGGCTCAGTGCCCTTGCTTATAGGGGTTGGGCCAAAGAATATGCATAGTGCATTTCCAGGCGGCCAGTACCCGATGTCGCCAATCTTCACATCTATCGTTGCAGTTTCATCAAGTGGTTTTTTCACAGGAATCTCAAAATAAAATTCATCACCCCAGATGTTGAATCCTGTCTCTATAGGGAGTGCGTTTGCAATTGACTTTGCACATTCAGAATCAAAGAGTTCTGCCTTCAGTTCAACATTTTTCACTGTTATCTTGATTTGTATTGGCATGACAAGAAGTGTATAAGAAAATGCCTTCTTGTTTCAACCGTATCCTTTCTTTGTTGATTTGACAATAGCAATGCCTTCTGTAAGAATATCTTCTATCTGTGATTAAACACCTTGAAGAGAAGATAATAAAGGGAAGGTATCTTTCAAAAGAGGATGCCTTCTCTCTCAGTGAGGTCTCCGGGTCTCAGATCTTTGACCTGTTTACATCTGCAAACAGAATCAGAAACCATTTCAAAGGGATTAAGGTAAATCTCTGCTCTATTGTCAATGCAAAATCAGGCTTATGCTCTGAGGACTGCTCTTTCTGTGCCCAGTCATCTAAAAGTACAGCAAAGATAGAGGTGTACCCCCTTGTCAGTAAAAAAACAGCCATTCAAAAGGCAAAAGAGGCAAAGAAATCAGGCGCAAAGAGATTTTCTCTTGTAACAAGCGGTAGAAAGGTTTCGGACAGAGAACTCTTTGTTCTTGCAGATATGATTTCTCAGATTAGAAAGATCAGCATTATCCCCTGCGCAAGTCTTGGAATGCTGACAGAAAGAGAGCTTTCAATACTTAAATCAGCAGGACTTGAGCGGTATCATCACAATCTTGAGACTTCTGAAAAATTTTTCCCGCAGATATGTAAAACTCACAATTACACTGATAAATTGAAGACAATACATGCCGTGAAGTCTGTTGGACTTTCAATCTGTTCTGGCGGCGTATTTGGCATGGGAGAGACATGGCAGGATAGAATTGATATGGCGTTTCTGCTCAAAGACCTTGATGTTGACTCTGTCCCGATAAATTTTTTCATACCGATTAAAGGCACAGCGTTAGAAAATAGAGATCTCCTTCGTCCATTTGAGGCACTGAAGATTATAAGCCTCTATAGATTCATTCTCCCCAAAAAAGAGATAAGAATATGCGGGGGGAGAATGCAGGTGCTTGGTGAATTTAATTCTATGGTCTTTTTCTCCGGAGCTGATAGCCTGCTCATCGGAAATTATCTGACCACCTCAGGAAGAAGTTATGAAGATGATTTCAGGCTTATCAAAGCATATGGACTCACTCCATAGATTTCTGCATGCCCTGATAGTGTTTCTCAGTACTTTGCCTATTCCTGTTAAATCTCACTTGGTATCCAGTCCCCATCAGCTTTGTCTCATCTACTTCATTGATCACAATTGATGAAGATAAGGAATTTTTGTGAGAGAGTGTTAAAGATAATGTGATAAAATACCGACAGACTCATGGGATAGAGACTCATTTCTGAAGGAGGGTTGGATGCAGGACATATCGGATATTTATGATGTAATCATAATCGGTGGAGGTCCCGCAGGGCTCACTGCAGGACTCTATACATCAAGGGCACGGCTTAAGAGCCTCCTTATTGAAAAGGGGTTTGCAGGAGGTCTGGTGACAACTATTGAGTGGGTAGAAAACTACCCTGGATTTGACGAGGGAATCTCAGGTGTAGAACTTTCCCAGAGGATGGAACGACAGGCAAAGAAGTTTGGACTTGAGACAGTTCAAGGCTCTGTTAAAGAGATTTACTTGCATGATGAAATAAAACGAATAGTCTTTGAGGAAGGCAATGTATATGAAGCAAAAACGGTAATCCTCGCCACAGGGGCAAATCCGAGACTCCTGAAAGTAGAGGGAGAAGAGAAATATAGAGGCAGAGGTGTCTCGTACTGTGCTACCTGTGACGGAGCGTTTTTCAGAGGCAAGAAGATTGCGGTTGTAGGTGGTGGTAATTCTGCAGTTCAGGAGGCACTATTTCTGGCTAAGTTGGCAGAGGTTGTCTATATAGTGCACAGGAGAGATCAACTCAGGGCAACAAAAATTATTCAGGAGAGGGCATTTATAAATCCGAAGATAACATTTGTCTGGAATTCCCTGGTTGAAAAAATAGAAGGAGACAATACAGTACATACTTTGTTTCTGAAGAATGTGAAGACGGGCGAGGTCTCCAGATTAGATGTTCAGGGTGTTTTCATCTATGTTGGGTATAATCCCAGCACAGGATTTCTTAAGGGCCTTGTAAAACTGGACGAAGATAATTACATCCTTACTGATGAGGATATGTCTACCTCTGTGCCAGGGATTTTTGCAGCAGGCGATGTGAGGGCAAAGCCTCTCAAACAAATAACCACTGCGGTAGGAGATGGTGCAACAGCAGCGGTGTCATCTGAGAAATATATTTCTCAGATGAAAAAGTAAAAGAAAAATTAGGGAACTCATACTATCTCTTTTTATCTATAAGGGTGATGAGTTCAGCAGCATTTTTTGGTGCATTGCCACCTGCGTCATTATTGAAATAAACAAAGATATCTTTTTTCTGCCTCATGTATGCCTTGATACTTTTTGAATCTTCCTTTAATGACGCGGTACTGTATGATGTCGCATAGCTGCCGCCTTCTCCGTGTCTTCTCATATAGACAAAATCAGCAGTCAGCGGCAGTTTATCAAGGAACTCAGGCCAGTCTGCCATACAGAGCGTTGCATTTTCTTTTTCAAGTAAATTAAAAACCTTTCTGGTTATCCATGTTTTGCTCCTGAACTCAAATGTATTTCTCATGTGATATGGTTTCAGTTCCTGGAGAAAGTCTTTCAGACGTTCTACATCAATAGTAAAGGGAGGAGGGAACTGCCACAGGATAACCCCTAATTTTTCTTTTAGCAGTAATGCCCTCGAGAAAAAAGCCTCAATAGGTTCTGCGCAGTCTTTAAGCTTTTTTACATGGGTGATAAACCTGCTTCCCTTCAGTGAAAAGGTGAAGCCTTCAGGTGTAGATAAATACCATTTTGAAAATACCTCTCTCTCAGGGAGCCGGTAAAAAGTGACATTCAGTTCTGTTGTTGAAAACTGCTTACAGTAAAATTCGAGCCAAAGGCTTCGTGAGAGGTTGTCAGGGTAAAAATTCCCTCTCCAGTGATCATAGAGAAAACCGCTGCAACCTATCCTTAAATTCACCACCAAATATTCTATCATATAAGGGGCTGCGAACGCTATACCACCTGACTCTTGACCTATTTCCCCGATTTCTGGTAATTTTTACTGTAAGAGCAAAGGAGAAGACATGGCGATAAATAAAGACCTTCTTGATATACTGGCATGCCCAAAATGCAAAGGCGAAATAACACTTACAGAAAAAGAGGACGGCCTCATATGCAACAATTGCAAGCTTCTCTATCCCATAAGAGATGGCATACCTGTGATGCTGATTGATGAAGCAGTAGCCTATAAACCATAGTGCATTTGGTTCGTAGAATCTACAATTTGTAGGACATAGGATAAAGAAAGAATGGAATATCAGGAATTAGACCCAAGACTGCCTTTAATTCAGAATGCTGACCTTCATGGTAAGGTAGTTCTTGTGAGATTCGACCATAATGTGGTGAAAGGTGGTGTCATCAGAGACCCCTACAGGATAGACCGCACTCTTGGTACGCTTTATAACATTGTAGAGCGTGGCGGCAGACCGATTCTTATGACCCATGTAGGAAGGCCAAGGGACAAAAAGACCGGTGAGATCATCTGCAAGTCAGGAGAATCAGTTGAACCGATCGTTGAATATCTCGAACATAAATTACATACGAAATTTTATGTCCCTAAGTTTGCTATAAACCCTAAGTCTGGAATCCCTGGCATCGATACGTCAATCAACCATGCTATTCGTGAACACAAGGAGAGGAGAATAGGTGGAATATACCTCCCTAACACACGCTGGTTCCAGGGCGAAGAGGCAGAGGGTGAGGTCAGAGAAAAATTTGCCATTCAGCTTGCAGGGCTTGCAGACATTTACATAAATGATGCATTCGGTTCGTGGCAGCCACATGCCTCAACATACGATATCACAAAATATCTTCCCTCTTATGCAGGATTTTTAATGCAGCAGGAGATCATAAATCTGACTTTTGTCATTAATCCGCAGAGGCCATTTGTGGCGGTAGTTGCGGGAGCAAAGTATGACACAAAAATAAAACCGCTCTATGCAATTTATGAAAAAGTGGACTATTTGATCTTAGGTGGCGTGATATATAACACATTTCTCTGTGCAAAATATGGAATTACAATCGAGGGTGTTCAGGAAAAAGATATCATTGCGGCACAAGACCTTGTTGAGAAAGACAGGGCGAATAGAAAGATTATCGAACTTCCCTATGTTGTTGAGTCTGAGACCATAGAAGGCAGGATAGAGGGGAAATACAGGACTATATCCACAAAAGAATTTAAAGAAGGTGAGAAATACGGATATATCCTTGATATAGATCCGGAATCATTTAATGACTTGGGTGTAGGAGAAAGCATTTTGAGCGCAAAAACTATATTTGTGAATGCAGTGATGGGATATACACCACATTTCACTGCAGGTTCAGAGGCACTTGACAGGACTATAGACCAGAATAGAATTGCGATTAAGATGTATGGTGGTGGTGACACGTTACAGGAGTTCAAGAACCTATGCCCCGGACTTTATTTGTCAGTCCTGGACAATACACAGTATTACTTCTTTACCGGTGGTGGGGCTGTCCTGACAGCGATAGAACAGGGTAGCCCTTACGGGCTTAAGCCTGTCCAGGCCCTGATGGGAAAAAGCCAGAGAGGTATATAATCTTTTATTTACCCTTCTTAAGTGGTTTAACTATCTTTTTCTCCTTTTTCTTCTCTTTCTCTACTGGTTCCTCTTCTACTTTTATCGTTATATCCCTTACAAATTCAGCGCATCGCATGTCCCGGCCTGAAAGAGAAAACTTCTTCTGACAGGTTTCCCTCCATGCACATATTGCACATATACTTATTTCTGTTGCACGCATTGGCTCCTCCTGAAGTACCAGCTTAATACCTTCTCGATATTTGCAGCGACACTATCCTTTGCATTTATTATAAATATCTTATCCTCTAACTGGAAGAGTTCTTTTTCTATCCTCATAATCTTTGGAGGATTCACATACCGCACCTTCAACTCTTCATCGAACATGAGTACGATCTTGTCCTTCATCCTCAGTTCTGTATCCACAAAGAAAATACTCATCTCAGGTGATAGATCAGAAACCCTGTCGAAAAAAGCAGATATTTCTTTCTGATATATCTGTTTTGGAGGCGATGATTTTATCTCCATATATGCTATTGACCCATTGACCTTTACAATGAGGTCATAGTCACCACCCACTTTTGGCCTCTTAAATCGTATGCCCCATATTGCCTCTGCAGCAAATTCCTTTTTAAAAATCTCTGCAACAAACCACTCAAGTGTCTCACCAAAACTCTTTATCTTACCTATTGAAAGTTTGAAACCTCCGG
This sequence comes from Nitrospira sp., assembly GCA_016873595.1. Taxonomy (GTDB): domain Bacteria; phylum Nitrospirota; class Thermodesulfovibrionia; order Thermodesulfovibrionales; family SM23-35; genus VGWZ01. The sequence continues at coordinate 5,665 of VGWZ01000038.1, read as the reverse complement.
ATAGTTTTTCAACAAGGCCTGTATTTCTCAAATATTCGATATAATCTTTTGTAACCTCTGACGTTGCATATCGCGTCACATTCTCAAGTCTAAAAAACTTCTGGTGTTTGATTACATCCCGGAGAAACAGGCGAAAAGAATATTTCTTCAGCATCTCATAAAAGTTGTCAATAAATTTATTGTCTGGCAGGAGCAAGTCTTCTGAAGGTTCTTTTTTATAGATTCTGAAACCCCTGCGTTTCAGAAGCACATCAAGAGGTGGGGTAAGTTCTGAAAGGGACTTTCTGAGTCTTCTTATCTCGTCACGAAGGGATGGGGATTCTTTAAAAGTTTTATTTTCAGACATTACCTGTAAATTTAACTGCTATTCTTCGGTGCCTGGGACCATCAAACTCACAGAAAAAGATGGATTGCCATGTACCTAAGAGCAGCTTGCCCTCATCAACTATTACATTTACAGACGTGCCAACAATAGTCGATTTTACATGGGCATCAGCATTACCTTCCCTGTGGAAATAATTCATTTCATATGGGATGAGTCTGCTGAGGGTATTCTGGATATCACGTTGTACGCTCGGGTCAGCACCTTCATTGATTGTTATTCCTGCAGTTGTATGCGGAATATAAAGATAACAGACAGCATTCGTAATCCCTGCCTCTTTTACAACCTCCTGTATTATTCCGGTAATATCAATAAATTCAATCCTCGACTTGCTCCTCACATTAATGTATCTGACCATTTAAACCCCCATAATAAATAAAAAATTAAAAATGTGAAATTCCTTCATGTTGAATTTTTAGTTATTAGTTTTACAGTTTCCTCAATACTTCTTCATAGAACTTCTTATCAACAGTAAATTCAATAGCTAACGAAACAAGATTTTCTGGAAGATTGAATTCTTTGAGTCTCATTATATCTTTTTCTGTGGTAACAATCCAGTTGGCACCACTCTGTTCCGCACTCTTTTTGATGGTCTCCACATCCTTCACACTATATCTGTAATGGTCTCTGTAAATTTTAAACCCTGTTAATGCAACACCTGCAGCGATGAGGGTCTGCATGAACGATTCCGGATTGCCTATGCCACAGAAACCCAAAAACTTTTTCTCTATTGCCCACTCAAGAGGCAGTATATCTCCTGCGGTTGTTATAAATTTTGAAGGGCGGTGTTCAGCAAAAAATATTGGCACTCTTGAATTATAGAGCTTTATTTCTTCAATCAGACTATCAATTTTTGATTTTTGATTTTTGATTTTTGATTTCTGACTTCTGCTTCCATCCGTCCTTGTAAGTACTATAATATCAGCCCTGCTTATAGCACTGAGAGGCTCTCTCAACTGACCGAGTGGAAGCAATCTTCTGTTCCCAAATGGGTTCTTGCCATCTATGAGGAGAATATCTCTATCTCTGAAAAGATTCCAGTGCTGGAAACCGTCATCAAGGATGAAAAGAATTTTAGATTTTAGATTTGAGATTTTAGATTTGAGATTTTGAATTGCAAACATGCCACCCTTATACCTGTCCGGACATTTTATTATCGGCACATCTTTTAATTTTTCAGCCATAAGAATAGGTTCATCACCTGCCTCTTGTTCGCTCACCAGTGGTCCCGCGCCTTTACTTATGAAACATGGGCCTTTTATTTTACCTTTATATCCTCTTGTGAGAATATAAGGTTTAAATCCGCGTTTTTTTGCTTCCTCTGCAATTGCAATCGTAGCAGGGGTTTTGCCTGTTCCACCAACGGTTATATTCCCGATGCTGATTACCTTACAGGGAAGTTTCTTCTGATGCTTTAAGGCATAATGCTTCTTTATTGATAACCCAATGGAGTAGAGATATTCAAGGGGGTTCATAGCCCGTTGTTCCATGCTTTATCTATAGCCCAATCGACGGAATTGAAGATTGTCCCCTTATCCACACAAAAAGCTTATCAAAGAAGCTAAAAAACTTGCAACTTTTAATCAAGTCCAAGATTAACTTTAACAAGAAGTTCTGGCGGGGGAGGTGAGATTCGAACTCACGTAATACAACAGATTAAAAAAGAAAAAATGCTTTATCAGGTAAGATTTAGGTAACATTTTTCAAGAGCTTCTATCTTATCAAACCTGAAGAGGTGCTCAATCAATGGGTCAAGAACTATTCTTATTAAAAGAATCAGAGCTTTTCTTTCTATTCTGGCCTTTCAGAGAACCAGACGGAGACACCAATCAAAAAAGAGTGCGAAATCTGACATCCAGCTTTATCTTGATTTGAAGAGTTTCAAAGGGAGAGGCGAGGAAGCAGCGCAGGCTATATTTGAACAAAGGATAAGGACTAAATGGTAAGCAGAAGCCAATATGGAAAGAGATGACAGGGATATAATCATGCGTCGGGCGTATGAGAAAGTAAATGATCTTCTTGATATCTTCAGGATTTCTTCATGGGAAGAAAAAGTGTCTTTATAAAGGCATAATGTGGACATGTAATTTTATATTGGAGGATAGATGAAAGCACTGATTCCTATGGAAGCGATCGAAAAGAAAATCTATTTAGAGACTATAGAGGTTCTTATGGTTATAAACTTCTGAGTTTTTCTGACATTTAACAATCTTTTTGCTATAATTGAGTTGATATAATAGAGAAAAGAAAAGGAGGGAATATGAAAAGAATCATATTTATAGCACTTATGTGCTCAGTATTGCTCGTTTGCTTGAGCGGTTATGCTATAGCTTTACCACATGGACCTCTACCACCGGGTAAGGTATGGGTTGAAGTTGGAGGGAAATGGATACCGGTTAACGCCCCTCCAGGAGATGGTCCTTATATCTGGAGGGATAGTAAATGGATACCGGACACAACACCTCCGCCACCCGGATCCGAATGGGTTCCTGGACACTGGACAGCTAAAAGATGGGTTCCTGGTCATTGGAAGGCAGTTCCGTCACCAGGCATGGGTGTGAAATGGATTCCAGGCTACTGGCAAAGTGATAAATGGATTCCCGGTCACTGGGACGGAACACCTCCACCAGGAAAACACTGGGTGCCTGGCCATCGTGGGCGAGGTGGAAACTGGGTACCAGGTCATTGGAGATAATTTTCTGCGAGGTGAGCGTAGAGATAAATCAGTATAAAAAATATAGAGAAAAGAGAGAGTAACAATGGCAACTAAAAAGACAGTTTCTAAACCCGCAGCGGGAAAAGGCAGTACAGAGAAAAAAGGAATCAAAAAAGGTGACAAATACACGTGCAGTGTATGTGGTATGGTTGTGTCAGTAGATAAAGTCTGTGGCTGTGTTGATATGTGCGATTTGATTTGTTGCGGTAAACAGATGAAATCGAAAAAGTAATAGATATACCAAATAGAACGATACCCTGATACGTTTCTCTATTTACGTCTCATGTCATCTTTTATGATGAAGGCAGATGTACTCTGGATAGTATTTTAGACCAGAAACTCACAAAGAACATCCTCATCACAGGTCTTTCAGGCGTTGGGAAAACTACGCTCATTAAAAACCTCTCTGAGGAATTAAAAGATTTCCGTCCTGTTGGTTTTTACACCACAGAGATCAGAGAAAAAGGCATCAGAAAAGGATTTGAGCTCATAAGTCTTGATGGGATAAAAGGGATTCTCTCACATGTCGACATTAAAAGTCATTATAAGGTAGGAAAATACAGTGTTAACATCGAAGGCTTCGAAACGTTTCTTGAATCCATTCCATTTTTCAATTCTGCAACCAGTCTCATTATTATTGATGAAATCGGGAAGATGGAATGCTTTTCCAGTAAATTCAGAAAACTCATAAAAGAGATTCTGAATTCTGAGAAGGTGCTTATCGCAACTATCGCCCTTAAAGGAGAGGGATTTATCAGAGAGATAAAGAACAGAAATGATATAAAGTCTTTTGAGATTACTCAAGGTAACAGAGATTATCTATTATTAGTAGAAGTCTTAAAAGTAGTAAAGATATTGTTAGCAAGGAGAGATACGGGATAAAGTTTTTTGGTCAATATGCCGAAAAGAAGAACAGAATACCTTGGGTGGAGAGGTCGAGAGAACTCAGGGATTAAGGGAGCTTGGAGTGCTGGATGTGGTGAGCAGGCCCCACCTACAGGGAATGGGGAAGCCTAAAGCATCCGCCAGGGCACCCACTTAAAATATAGCCTCGAGACGACCCTATCTGAACCCCAAGGTATTACCATTTCTCTTTTTTCTTCCTCGGTTAGGGTTAAATTGGATAGTAACTAATTTATAGTTGTATTTTAAAATCACTCGTGGTACATTAGTTTGTGGGTAAAGTTGAAAAACTTTTAAGACGTTTTTTATCAAAACCAAAGGATTTCACTTATGATGAGATGATAAACCTTTTACGATCCTTTGGTTATGAAGAAGCAAAGACAGGCAAAACATCGGGCTCAAGGGTAGCGTTTATCAATCATAAGACTAAACATATTATTAGGCTTCATAAACCGCATCCAAAACCTGAGCTTAAACAATATCAGTTAAAGGATATTGAAGATGAACTGAGAAGAACGGGGGTAATAAAATGAAAGACGTATTGACATACAAAGATTTTATCGGATCTGTGCATTTCAGTTCAGAGGATAAGGTCTTTCATGGAAAGATAGAAGGAATAACAGACCTTATAACCTTTGAAGGTAAAAGCGTGGAAGAGCTGATAAAAGCATTTCATGAGGCTGTGGATGATTATATCGCTCTTTGCAAAGAGGCGGGCAAGGAGACTATAAAGTCCTGCAAGGGTAGCTTTAATGTGCGTGTCCCTTCCGAATTACACATAAGAGCAATGAAACAGGCTGCCAAGCTCGGTATTTCGCTTAATCAGCTTGTCCAGAAAGCAATAGAAAAGGCTGTAACCCATCCCTCGGAAATAACTAAAGATATTATTAAGACAAGAACAAGAAAACACACTAAAGAAAAAGAGATACCGATTTACTGGTAAGGGTTTGAAATTACCTGGTGGAGCTGATCCCGACGCATGTCAGGACGACCTTTTGAATTGTAAATGCTCGATTTATAAAGGGGAGGAAAATGGTGGAGCTGATCGGGATCGAACCGACGACCTCTTGAATGCCATTCAAGCGCTCTCCCAACTGAGCTACAGCCCCTTAGACAGTAATTCTATATATATGGAGCTGATCAGGAATGAACTGTCGATCTGTCGATGCGACCGCTCTCCCAACTGAGCTACAGCCCCACAATGTCAACTAACCATTGATAAAATAACACATTATTGATATTCACTGTCAACTTTTGAGATTGGATTGGCGGTTTTTGTAAGGTTAGGTTTTACTATTCATAGAATGCATATCAATAAATTTCTGTAAAATATGGATATTAGGTATGGAGTTGACTGACCCAACTTTGACCCGTCTAAGTTTCCCAGACGAGGGTCTACGAAAATTAATATAAAGATTACCTTCTTTCGTGAACTGACCAGCTAATGAATTAAGCGGTATCCTAAAATATTCTCCCCAGAATTGTTTGCAATAAACCACATTTGAATCAAGATACAATTTATGAAAATTTATTTTCTCATTGTTCCTCAGTTTTTGTTGGAAGTGAGACCATTGCTGTTCAGATATTTGACTCAAAATAAATTTATAAGTTTCAAAAAACTCATTTTTCTTTTCAGCACGCATTTTTAAAAAAGCTGACTGTTT
>VGWZ01000037.1 GCA_016873595.1 Nitrospira sp. | reverse complement strand
TCCCCCCTCTGCCTGTCAATGTATCTGCCGTTACCTCTACTTTGCTGATTTTGCACTTGCTTTTGTTTTCTCTTTGTTTCATAATTTCCTCACTTATTGGGTGATATTTTTTTGTTGTTTTGCAAACCTATTATAACAAGGATCTATCGCCCTCTAAGTGATTTTTTCTATGTTTTTATTACCTATGAATCGCTCAGATTAGGTATAAATAACTCGCCCGCAACGGCCAGTCAAAAAACGCCTAAGAATGAGATAGAAAAAGCTGAGGCATTTAGGAAAGACTTTCTGGAAAGGAGGAGAAGACATGAGTGACTTAAAAAAGTATATTAGCGAAAGAAAAAAGAGAGATAAGAAATTTGCTGAAAGATTCGATGAAGGATATGAACAGTTCAAGGTTGGCGTAATGCTTCGTCAAGCTCGCGAGTCCTCAGGACTAACCCAAGAAGAGCTTGCACGCAGGCTTAAAACTAAAAAGACTGCAATTTCAAGAATTGAGAATCATGCGGAAGACATAAAGCTGTCAACTTTAGAGCGTGTAGCTTCTGCACTTGGGAAAAAACTTCAGGTTAGCATTGCTTAATTTTGAAGTAACTTGCCTGCAATGGCCAGATAACATAGTGCTTGTCTACAACTCGTAGAGAGGTGATACCACCCAAAACTTCGCCCTTCTCAAACACTCGGTACATTGTGCATACTAAAAATCAGTCTTTCAGCGGTTTTAATCTGCTATAATTAGTTTTAAAGCGATTAGAAAAGAGGAGAAATTATGAGTAAAAAAGAATTGCTTTTAAGTGAGATTGACCAAGTTCCAGAGCCTTTTCTCGATGAACTATTAGATTTTGTTCCTTTCCCATTCTCAGACCTAACCCAATCCAAAAGACGTCCTGCTTTAGTTATTTCCATTGAGAGATAAAAAGATTAACATATGCCAAGATTATATCTACCAATTACTCATATTATAGAAGGCCAAATAGCAATCACAGGTGAAAAGGCTCACTATCTCACCTCTGTTCTCAGATGCAGGAAAGGAGATGAACTGATTGTATTTGACGGAAATAATAACTGTTTCAGAACAATGATAGTACAGGTGAACAGAAAAGAGGTAATCGCAAAGGTCTTAGAAAAATTCCCCTGTGATACCGAGTCTCCTCTACACATCATCCTTGCACAGGGACTCCTCAAGGGTGAGAAAATGGATATGGTCATCCAGAAAGCAACAGAGCTCGGAGTAAAAGAGATAATTCCTATCATCACTGAAAGAAGCCAGGTACGGGAGACAAGGAAAGTGAGCCGATGGAAGAAGATTGCCGAAGAGGCTTCAAAACAATCCGGAAGAAGTATCATTCCGATCGTCCACGAGCCAATACAGTTCAACGATTACATCTCATCACTCGTCACCCATCACCCGTCACCGCTATTAAATGGCCTTATTTTCTATGAGGAAGGAGGCATGAAACTATCTGAAGCAATTCAAAAAATCGTGATACATGATACAAGATACATGATACAAGATAAAAACATTATAAATCATACATCATGCATCGTGCATCCTGCATCTTTACCCGTTTACCTTTTCATTGGCCATGAGGGTGGTTTTACAAAAGAAGAGGTCACTTTCGCAAAAGAAAAAGGGCTTATTGTTACCTCTCTTGGTAAGAGAATTCTCAGAGCTGAAACTGCCGCAATCTCAACAATAACATTAGTACAGTTTCTTTTAGGGGATACAGGCTAACCTTTTTTCTCTCTTATAAATATAATATTCTCGACCGGTATAACAATCCAGCCGCTTTCTGATTCAAGGTGTACCTCTTTCTCTCCAATCTCAATAAGTTTGCCTGTGTAACTCATATCTCCTATTTCAACCTCAACAACTTTTCCCACTAACTCTACCATGTTACCCTCCGTACCTGCGCCGCCCTGTTTCCTGATTATGCACTATTTCAGCACCAATCAGAAAGATACAGGTAGAATAATATACCCAGAGGAGGAATACAACAAACGTAGTAAGCGAGCCATATAATGTGCCAAGTTTTGCGAATGCTCCTATATACCAAGTAAAGAGGTGCTTTGCAACTTCCTGTAATGATGTTGTAAAAAAAGCGCCTGTAATTGCATGAGTAACTCTTACCTTTGTTTTCGGAATAAGAATATAAAGCATGGTAATGGTGAAAAGGATCATTAAGAAGGGCACTACATACCTTATGAGAAAATGTGTGATCACACCAATCTTTAATTCAGGGAAGACAGGTTTTAATGCCTTAAGCAGAGGGATGAATGATGATGCGGTAAATGAAACAAGAATCATGATAATGATAAGCGTCACTACACAAAGAGACAGTATTATTGACCAGAAAAAATTCCTCATTTTCCCTGCCTTGAATATCAAATTCAGCGCATTCTCAAGGGATGAAAAAAGCTGATATGAAAGAATTCCGTACAATACAATGCTCAATACACCAATCTCTCTAAATGTGATAAGTTTTCCTAATTCTCCTGCAATTACGGATGTTATGGGAGGAAATAAATGTATAAGCTTTGTGGATAAAAAATGATAAAACCCTTGATAATGTCCCAGTAGAAATCCAAATATAGCTACCAGGAAGAGACAGAATGGCACCAGTGCCATCATAATAAAATATGAGATGGATCCCGCGAGCATTATCCCGCCATCTCTAAAAAAATCGATAAAACTTTTCCCCATGATTTTAAAATACTTCACTGACCTTATTTCCTTTCTCTGGCTCTGAAATAAATCTTGACTGGTGTTCCTCTAAACAAAAACCTTTCCCTCAACCCTTTTTCAATATACCTTATTTGTGCGTTCTTTAAAGCAGATGGATAGTTTGTGAAGACAACAAAAACAGGGGGTTCTGTTTTCACCTGGGTGACATAGTAAAGCTTTATTTCCTTGCCCTTATATTTAGGTAAAGGCATATTTTGCATAGCTTCTCTGAAAAACCTGTTCAGCTCTCCAGTCGCAATCCTTTTCCTTCGCTCTTTCATTATTTCATCAATTATCGGAAAGACTTTTGTAATGCGCGTCTTCTCAAGAGCTGATACTGTCAGTATGGGTGCATAATGCATAAACCATATCTTTCTGCCCACTTCCTTTCCTAAATTTTTATACATCTCTTCAGGATTCTTAATAAGGTCCCATTTATTCAGCAGGAAAATTGCGCCTTTCCCATAGCTTTCAACAATCCCTGCTATCCTCTGATCCTGCTCAACGATGCCTTCATCTGCATTCAGGACAATAAGGGCAATATCACATCTTTCGATGCTTTTAAGTGCCCTGACCATTGAAAACCTCTCGAGAGAGTAGCCTACCCTCCCCTTTCTTCTTATCCCTGCTGTATCTATCAACAGGTATTTTCTCCTATAAAACGTGCATAGAGTATCTATGGAATCTCTTGTTGTCCCCGGTACAGGACTCACGATCAGCCTCTTCTTGCCGAGAAGGGTATTTATTAAAGTCGATTTCCCCACATTTGACCTTCCGACAACCGCAATTTTTGGGTAATCAATCTTTTCTTCAATAGATGAGGGCAACAGAGAAATCAATTTATCCATAAAGTCATCATAACCATATCCAGTTGCAGCTGAAAGAGGCCATAATTCATCAGTGCCTATCGAATAAAAATCATGCACCCTTTCTTCACGTATAGGAGCGTCAATCTTGTTTACTACCCAGAGCACCTTTTTGCCTGAAGCCCTGAGCAAATTTATGAGTTCCATATCAGAGGGGGTAAGACCATCTTTGCCATCAAGGATGTGGAGGATAATATCTGCCTCTTCAAGAGCAAAGATTGCTTGTTCTTTTATCTGCATAAAAATATCTTCAGGAGGTTCAGGATAGAAACCTCCAGTATCCACTACGGTGAATTCCTTGCCTTCCCACTCTGCGTCAAGGTAGTTTCTGTCTCTTGTCACACCAGGGATATCCTCAACAATTGCAGCATACGTCTTTGTCATCCTGTTAAACAGGGTAGACTTACCCACATTAGGCCTGCCAACGATCACAACGACTGGTTTTGCCATAGTTATTCATTTTATACTAATATGCAGAATCTTATACAATAAAACAGCAATGAAGAACTACTTAGTAATTATTTTTTTTAGCTATCTTTTTGTCATACTCTTTGCCTATTGGCTCAGGTTCTTGAACTTTAGTTATTTAAAAAAACATGGTACAGACATCCCCTCTGGATTTGAAGGTCATATTGATAAAGAACTCCTTAAAAAAACAAAAGAATACACTCTTGAACATAGTCGCCTTGATCTCATTGAATCTGTGTTGAACAATATACTCTTGCTTGTTTTTCTGTTTGGTGGTTTGCTCAACCTATACAACTCCTGGATTTCATCCCTTCGTTTGCCTTTTATTGTATCAGGAACACTATTCTTTATCCTTCTCAGTTACGCAGGAACTGTCCTTTCTATTCCGTTCGGTCTTTATAGTACTTTCAGGATAGAAAACAAGTATGGATTTAAAACGATTACATCTACATTATGGATAATTGACTTTCTAAAATCGCTCCTTCTCTCTACATGTCTCATGGGTATTGTATTATCGGTTGTATTCTTGATAATTCATGTAAGTCCACATTATTGGTGGTTATGGGTATGGGGGTTTTTCCTGCTTTTCAGTCTGTTTATCATGTATATCTCTCCTTATGTCATCGAACCTCTCTTTCATAAATTTACTCCCATCGGTGAGGAAGGACTTGAGGAAAAGATCAAAGAATTAATGAGGAAAGTAAATATCAAGATCAGTAAGGTCTTCACAATAGATGCATCAAAAAGAAGTCGCCACACAAATGCATATTTCACAGGCATTGGAAAAGTCAAACGGATAATCCTCTATGACACACTGCTTGAAAAAATGAACCATGATGAGATCCTTGCCGTACTTGCCCATGAAGCCGGGCACTGGAAGAAAAAACATATACTCAAACAGATAGTTTTTTTAGAGCTTCTATCACTGATAGGGATTTATATCACTTTCAGAATTCTTCAAACAGACTTTCTTACCGATTTATTTCAGATTAAACCTGATACGCTCTTTGCGAAAATTGTCATACTGGGTTTCATCGGAAGCATTGTTTCTTTCCCTTTTTCTCCGTTAATCAATTATATTTCAAGGCGATTCGAAAAAGAGGCAGATGCTTTTACAGTTAAACTGATAAAAGATAGTGAGAGTATGACCCGTGTTTTGATAAAGCTGTCTAAAGATAACCTTTCAAACCTTCATCCCCATCCACTCTATGCAGTCTTTTATTATTCACATCCACCTGTAGTAGAAAGGATTAAGACACTTCGCAAAATTAAAAATACTACAAATTTATAACTTCTTAAACTCGATGCCTTTTGATACAATAGGACATGATGAGGAATGAGTGAGTAAACGTGGGTGGAAGAAAAGAGTAGAGAGTCTGAAGTTGCAAATCTTAGAACATGAGAATAAAATTAAGAAAGAGAGAGCAAAGCCATATCCAGATAAAGGACGTATACATCACTTGGAGGCAGAAATAGAAGCTTTTCATGACAGTTTAAAAAGGGCTTAAAAAAGGTTGGGGAAATGAAGGTATTAGCACAAAAAGAAAAGGCAAGGTTAAACAAAACGTTATTGGTTCTTCTGAATGAGCTTGAAGAGGAATGTCTTAAGGTGATAAAACTATCCGAGGGGTTAAAGATAGAAACCCTGACAGATGAGCAGATGGAAGATATACTCAGTGACCTTTCTGCGTCAATCACACACCTTAAGGTTCATTCAGAACAAATAGAACGGGTTATTGAAGAAGAGCTTGATAAAGACTAACCTTTCCTAAGGACTCAGAAACATCTTAAGGGATAGCCGAGTCTCTCTCCATATTTTTCATTATCCAAGCAAACACTTTCATTAATTCCATCCATAGGGTAGCGACATCTCCCAGGGAGTCATCAAATTCCTGATAGTCAGGCCTCATCTCCATATAATCAAGCAGGGATTCACAGAAATACCAGTTACATCCTGAGGGACGTACTGACCGTTCAAGAGCACAACCTGTCATAGAGAAAAACTGACAGGGATCTGACTCTTTTTTCCCGAACTCAAAGTCAGGCGGCTTCAGCCCGAGTGCATGGATGTACACAAGGTCTTCTTGATTATAATAACCATGCTTATTACTACAGCATATATTTTTACATGCAGGGCAAACTATTTCAGTACATTGCTGGATAAAAGGACTGATTTCTTCAATTCCTTCTCTTATCATCTGAGCTATTTCTTTAACTCTTTGAAGTTCATCATCATGTTTCTGAAAAATAACTTCTACGTTACTGAGTATTTGATTATACGTATCCTGGTCTTGATAGTTGAGGCTCCTGTCGAAAAAGTCACGATTCATATCAATCATAAATCCAACCAATACGGGGGCAGAATATAGTATTTGAGCGGTTTTAAATAACCTCAAAAATAAACTCTATTTCTACAGGTGAATTGAGTGGTAGCACATTCACACCCACTGCAGCCCTCACATGTTTACCTGCCTCACCAAAAATTTCATAGAGTAAGTCTGAGGCAGCATTCAATACTTTCGGCTGTTCCGTAAAATCAGGCGCAGAGGCAACATACCCGGTGATCTTAATGCACCTTTTCACCTTATCCAAGCCCCCAACATTCGCCTTCAACACTGAAAGCGCATTAATTGTAGCTGTCCTTGCCTCTTCCCTTGCTTCATCGAGACTTATATTTTCACCTACTCTTCCCAGCTTTGTAAGTTTCCCCTGCTTTACTGGAAGTATTCCGCTCAGAAAGACAAGGTTCCCGGTTCTCACTACAGGAATATAAGAGCCAAAAGGAGCTGGTGCTTCTGGAAGTTCAATGCCAAGTTTTTTTAGCCGTTCCTCTGGTGACATTATAATCCTAATTCTTCAGGGATACCTATCCTCCCAAGCACTGCAGAGGCTGCAGCAACTGCAGGGTTTGAGAGGTAAACTTCACTCTCGGGATGCCCCATTCTTCCCACAAAATTTCTATTTGTTGTTGCAATAGCCCTCTCACCTTTTGCGAGTATGCCCATATGCCCTCCAAGGCACGGACCACATGTTGGTGTAGAGACGACTGCCTCGGCTTCTATAAATATATCGAGCAATCCTTCTTTCATTGCCTGCCTGTAGATTTTCTGAGTTGCAGGGATTACAATCATCCTTACGTGAGGATTAACCTTCCTGCCTTTTATAATCATTGCTGCCTCTCTTAAATCCTCAAGGCGTCCGTTTGTGCATGAGCCCACAACAACCTGGTCAATATATATCTCAAAGAGCTCTGCTGCAGGTCTTACATTTGAGGGAAGATGTGGACATGAAACAGTAAGGGGAATCTTTGAGCAGTCATATTCGCGTATCTTAACATATTGTGCACTATTGTCAGATGTATAAAATGCATAAGGTCTTTTTGCTCTTTCCTTTACGTAAGACTCTGTAATTTCATCTGGTACAATTATTCCATTCTTCCCGCCGGCCTCTATCGCCATATTGCACATAGTAAGCCTTCCATACATAGGAAGTGTTCTTATGGTCTCTCCTTCAAACTCCATCGCCCGGTAAAGTGCGCCATCAACACCGATGTCACCAATTGTATAGAGGATTAAATCTTTGCCTCCAACCCATTTGTTCAGTCTGCCATAATATATGCATTTTATTGATTCTGGAACCTTGAACCAGCACTCACCAGTTGCCATTGCAACAGCCACATCTGTTGAGCCCACACCTGTTGAGAACGCACCAAGTGCCCCATATGTGCATGTATGGCTGTCAGCACCAATGATTAAATCTCCTGGTACCACAAGCCCCTCCTCAGGTAAAAGTGCATGCTCAATGCCCATTCTGCCTACCTCAAAATAAAGGCTGAGTTGGTATTCCTTTGAAAATTCCCTGAGCATTTTACACTGCTCTGCTGCCTTGATATCTTTCTGCGGAGCAAAATGGTCAGGGACAAGTACAATTCTGTTTTTATCAAAAACGTTCTTCGCCCCGATCTTTTTAAATTCTGATATCGCAATAGGCGCGGTTATATCATTTGCAAGTATAAGGTCAACCTTTGCATTGATTAAATCCCCGGGCATGATCTCTTCCCTGCCTGAATGAACCGCGAGTATTTTCTCCGTAATTGTCATTCCTCCTCCTCTTTATAGTTAATCAGAAAACTTTTCCTTTTAATTATTCCAGATTATTTATAAATCTGATAAAAAAGTCGGTAGGACATAGTATTTGAGCGGTTTTTTTCGCTGATCAGCGAGGACATGATGTCCGAGCAGGCGAAAACCTCGGAGGTCGATCTGATCGGGACGAGTCCGCCTTAGGCGGAGAGCGAAAATACTGTGTCCTGCCTGCTTCATGCATAGTTTATGAAAGATTATCCATTATACCTGTGCTAAATATTTTATAACAAGGCTTTAATTTATGTTTACCCTTTTCTCTCAAATGCCTTTCCTGCTATAAGCACAAAAATAATAGAGGTAAGAATGATTACTGCTGCATCAATTATCAATGGAATATCAGGGCTCATCGGGCCTGTCTCGAACTTAAAGATTACATGTTTCATGGCATCAATGCCATATGTGAGAGGGTTTATCTTTGCACATATTTGTAGGATTTCTGGCAGGAGCTTTACCGGGTACATCGCACCTGACAGAAAAAACATCGGCATCACGATAAAATTCATGATGACACTGAAACTCTCATAACTTTCATAAAATGTCGCAAGGACAATCCCGAAAGCAGATATCGAAAATGAGGTAAAGGCACATATCAAGATAACCGCGATGATCTGCACTATACTAAGATTAAAACCAAGGATCGGAAAAAGGGCAAGAATAATCGCAGCCTGGATTGTGGATACAATTGTACCGCTCAACGCCTTGCCCACAACGATGGAAAGTCTTGATACAGGGGCAACGAGAATCTCCTTCATAAAACCGAATTCCTTGTCCCAGATAATGGAAATTGATGAAAAGATAGAACTGAAAAGTATCGTCATCCCGAGTATTCCGGGAAAGATGAACTGAGTGTACGACACTCCTGTATCAGAAGGCACAAGTCTTGATAGACCAGCTCCGACAATAAACAACCACAAAAGAGGCCTCGCAATTGCAGAAAAAAGGCGGCTTCTCTCCCTGATGAATTTTTTGAATTCCCTTGCAACTATGACGTAAATTGCATTAAATTCCATTAATTTTCTCTCATTAAATGAATTTCTAAATCTATATAATCAAATCGGCAATAAACAGGGCTGGCTTGAGCGACATTAGAGATTTTTCGGTAACAGTCGAAGTGACACTTAGCGAAGACTCGCATCGAGTTCTTAGCGAAATGGAGCGGCCACAGCCTCGACTGTTTGAGTCCCGAAAGCTTTCGGGACGAGTTTCGAGGGTGTAGCAAAATGAGCTTAGAACTGTCGATAAATATCGTAGTAAGCAAAAGTCTGTCCTGTTTATTGTAATTTGAATATTTTTAATGCCTTTTCCTGTACGCACGCACAAAATCCTTTATATCATTTCCTGAAGATGTCTCTTCCCTTATTGTCTTTCCGGTAAGTTTTAAAAAAACATCATTCAGAGTTGGCCTCTGAAGTCTCACAGAAATGACCTTTTCTCCTATTGTGTTTATTATTTCAGGTATACACGTATCGCCCATACCGCAGGTCATATAAATCTCATTCTCTTTTTCTGATACATTAAATTTAAATAGTCTCTCTATCTCGTTTTTTGCACTTGCATTGTCAGTAGTCTTTATATAAATGACATCTCCGCCTACTGCTTTTTTCAGTTCTTCAGGGGTTCCCATGGCAATTATCTTCCCATTATCTATAATCGCAATCCTGTCACAGACCTCTGCCTCTTCCATATAGTGAGTAGTCATAAAGATAGTCACTTTATTTTTCTCAGGAAGTTCTGCAATAAATTCCCACAGGTTAGTCCTGCTCTGAGGGTCAAGACCGAGTGTCGGCTCATCAAGAAACAATACCCTTGGCCAATGTATCATCCCTCTCGCAACCTCAAGCCTGCGTTTCATGCCTCCTGAGAATTTCTTCACAAGGTCATCCTTCCTGCTATATAAATCCACAAACCTCAGGACATCATCTACACGCTGCTGCATTTTATCCTTCGCAACATTATAGAGATATGCATGAAATATAAGGTTCTCACGGGCTGTAAGGTCTTTGTCAAGGGTTGTGTCCTGAAAGACTATACCAATGGCTTTTCTCACCTCTGCAGACTCTTTTATACAATCATGACCTGCAATAAACGCCTTTCCTGAGGTAGGAGCGAGCAATGTACATAAGATATTGATGGTAGTAGTCTTACCCGCACCATTCGGACCGAGAAAGCCAAAGATTGTGCCTTCCTCAACCTCAAAAGAGACATCATTCACCGCAGTGATATCACTAAATCTCTTTACTAAATTTTCGACTTTTATTATTGACATGTAGAAAGTCTAACAGAGAGTTATTGAAATTGTAAAATCCAATGGCATTGTAAGTAATTTCAGGCAGATATGATAAACTATTGAAAGAAACATATAAATAGAGTGCTATCTTATAAATAACTTTACTACTTTGTCATTCCGAACCCTGAAAGTGTCATTCTGAACTTGTTTCAGAATCTCTTCAGGGCATGCTTGTTTCGGAATCTTAGAGATGCAGAAAGCAAGAGACCCTGAATCAAGTCCAGGGTGACAAAAAATTGTATAGAATTGTTAGGGACAGAACAATAGTTACAAAACAATTTATCTATAGGTTATGAAATGAAAGATAAAGACTATGACAAAAGCTCAACTCATTAAAGAACTGGAGACTCTGCGAAAGCAGGTAATTGAATTTAAAGAGGCAGAAATCAGGCATACTCAGACAGATGAAACGTTGCAAACAAGTGAGGAGAAATATCGCAGCCTCTTCGAGGGTTCAAGAGATGCAATCTATGTCACTTCACGTGAAGGAAAATTCATTGATGCTAACCAGGCTACATTTGAACTCTTTGGCTATACCCGGGATGAGATGATCGGGATGAATGTTATTGAGACATATGTGAATCCTGCAGATCGGGTCAGATTTCAACTCGCAATAGAGCAAAAGGGATATGTGAGAGATTATGAGGTAAAATTTCGTAAGAAGGATAGGACTGAGATAGACTGTCTTCTCACTGCAAATATACGACAAGGTGATGACGGAAACATTTTAGGATACCAGGGAATTATCCGGGACATCACCGAGCGCAAGAAGATGGAGAAAGCGCTATCCTGGGAAGTAGAAGCGAATGCTGCGGTCGCTGATCTATCCCGTGCACTTTTATCACCAGCATCTGTTGAAGATATTTCTTCTCTTATACTGGATAACGCAAAACATCTTACAGACAGTGAATTCGGTTTTGTTGGTTATATTGACCCGCAAACAGGATATCTTATCTCTCCCACCATGACCAAAGACATATGGGACAAATGCCAGGTGAAAGATAAAGACATTCTTTTTAAAAAATTCAGAGGGTTATTCGGATGGGTAATAAACAACAAAAAATCTGTTCTTACCAATACTCCAGCAAATGACACCAGGTCATCTGGAACACCCAAAGGCCACGTGCCTATCCAGCGTTTTCTGTCAGCACCTGCTCTTATTGGCAAAACTCTTGTCGGGCAAGTCTCTATAGCAAACTCTACCCATGACTATACTGATAAAGACCTTGCACTGATTGAACGTCTCGCTGCACTTTATGCAATTGCTGTCCAGAGAGAGCGGGCTGAAGAAACCATCAAGCAAATGGCATATCATGATTCCCTGACCGGTCTTCCCAACCGACTGTTATTCAATGACCGATTTACCTTAGCGTTGGCTCAAGCCAAACGCAACAAACAAAAATTGGCTGTTATGATACTTGATCTGGATAAATTCAAAGAAGTAAACGACACGCTTGGGCATAATACAGGAGATCAATTGTTAAAAGATGTTGGCAAAAGATTGGCTGTCCTGCTACGCAAAACAGATACAGTTGCCCGTTTGGGTGGTGATGAATTTATAGTCTTATTGCCAACAATCAAACGTTATAACGACTCAACGGAAATTGCATATAAAATCATGCAGGCTTTTCAAGAGCCCTTTGATATTGATGATCATAAAATCCGCAACACGACCAGCATAGGGATTGCTCTTTACCCCAGAGATGGTGGAGATGTTGATACCCTGATGAAAAATGCTGACATCGCCATGTATCGTGCCAAAGAACAGGGCCGTAACAGATACTGCTGCTATACCCTTGTTGTAAGGATAAAGTCTTAGGTCAATTTACAGGAATTATTTATACCTAATCTGAGCGATTCATAGGTAATAAAAACATAGAAAAAATCACTTAGAGGGCGATAGAACTTGTTATAATAGGTTTGCAAAACAACAAAAAAATATCACCCAATAAGTGAGGAAATTATGAAACAAAGAGAAAACAAAAGCAAGTGCAAAATCAGCAAAGTAGAGGTAACGGCAGATACATTGACAGGCAGAGGGGGGA
>VGWZ01000036.1 GCA_016873595.1 Nitrospira sp. | reverse complement strand
GGTTTTCTGCAGGGACAGCGTTCTTCGGGATGGTGTGGACAAAAATAAAAATCATCAAAGTTGTATCGTTCAATAAAAATATTATTTATGTATCGAACAAAATCTTCTTCAATAATCCCTTTTGCAATGCCTGATTGGTTGCTCACACCGATGAGTTTAAAGCCTCTTTCTTTAAGAGGCTTTAAACTCTCAATGTCTGAAAAAGGATGAAAGTCATCGTATTTGTTTAAATAGCTCACGTCTTTGCAGAGAGTCCCATCCCTGTCAAAAAAAACTGCAGGGCTGCCTGGTAATATTTTTTTCACTCCGAAATACACATCATCTGAGGTTATCGCATACATGCATCTTAGATCATTGTTCTTGCACGTTCTCTCAAAGCAGGGACTGCACGAGATATCAGGATGAATGACTACATTACCGTCTCTATCCGCCTCAGGCAGCGGGCCTGTCAATTTTGGATCTGTAGAGCAAAATAGTGCAACGAGAGGTGTTCCCACTGCATAGGCAATATGGAGCGGACCTGAATCATTGGTTACAAAGACATCACATTCTGAGATGAATGAAATAAGCTCTCGCAGAGATGTCTTTCCTGCAAGGAGGAGTTTATTTATAGGAATATGTTTATCGATTTCCTGTGCAATATCTACCTCATTCTTCCCCCCAAAGATTATCACACTTCCTTGAGTATCTCTTATAAACCAGGTTGCAATCTCAGCAAATCTCTCAGGAAACCACCTCTTTGCCGAACCATATGTTGCACCAGGATTGATTCCTAAGACAGGTCTTCTCATATCTTTTAACAAGTTTCTTGCATGCAATCGTTCATCAAGCGTGAGATATAAGTAGGGATCTGAATATGCTTCTTTTATTCCTATCTGTTCAAGAAGGTTCAGGTAATAATTCACCTGATGTACTTCCCCTGCATTGTAAGGCACAGGGACTGCTGTGGTGAGTAGAAAGCCTCTGCCATCAGTGCTATACCCTGCTCTCTCCTTTATTCGCGCGAGGAATGTAATCAGGGCAGCATCAAATGCATTTTGGAATAAGATTGCACTACAAAAGTCTTTTTTATTCAACATCCATGAGAGTTTTATTTTACCGATGATGCCTTTGTATCCATCATTGTAGATAATTATTTCGTCTACATTTGGATTATTTTCATAGATCTGTGATACCCACGGTTTTACAAGGATAGAGATTTTTGCTTCAGGGAGAGCCTTTCTAAGTGCACTTAAGGCAGACAGTGACATTACCGAGTCTCCTATCCAGTTCACTCCCCTGACCAGTACTTTCTTGCATGATTGGTTGAGCATATATAATAGTTTAACCCCAATTATACAGAAATTTCATGGCACAGACATGACTTTTGCTTGACCAGAGATTCAATCCACAAGTAAAATTGTCTAATAGTGCCAAAGAGGTTGGTTAAAAAATTATGTTCTTCCTAGAGTTACTAAGGAGTTTATAAGTAAAGCCACATTAGTCATTCCGTGCTTGACACGGAATCCAGTATGTTTACTGGATTCCTGCTGGAGTTTATCCCGGTGAAAACCGGGGCAGGAATGACAATACATGAGGCAGTACCAGAGAACTAGAGAACTCATTAGTATGTGGGTAAATAATGCCCCCTTTGCTCAAGAGGGGGATTAAAAGATTTTCCACAGAAATGTCTGAAGAACCATAAATGAGTTATTGTTTTTAAAGGGAGGAATAGTGGGATTTTTTGACAGGCTTAAAGAGGGTCTCACAAAAACGAGAAAAAGCTTTGTAGAAAGGGTTGATTCCATATTCACAGGTCGTAAGATTGACGAAGAAACTCTCGAAGAACTCGAAGAGATACTCATTACATCTGATGTGGGGACAAAGGCTTCAGCAGAAATAATAAAAACAATCAGGGAAAAATCCGAGAAGGGAGAAGTCAGTGATGTAGATTCTGTAAAAGAATTACTCAAGAAAGAGATGGTGTCTATCCTTGGCAATTCACAGCCTATCATGGTCTATGGAGATAAACCCTTTGTGATTCTTGCTATTGGTGTAAATGGCGTAGGAAAAACGACAACCATAGGGAAACTTGCACACAGGTTCTACTCACAAGGGCTCTCTGTTCTCCTTGCTGCAGGAGATACATTCAGGGCTGCGGGAATCGAGCAGCTCGAGATATGGGCAAAAAGGGCGAATGCCCAGTTAGTGAAACATCAGAGCGGTTCAGATCCGGCTGCGGTTGCATTTGATGCTATTGCCGCAGCCAGGCATAGAGATGTTGATGTTGTGATAGTGGATACTGCCGGCAGATTGCATACAAAAAGCCCTCTCATGGAAGAACTTAAAAAGGTGAAGAGAGTCATTGAGAAAGCGATGACCGGGGCACCTCAGGAAGTTCTCCTTGTTGTTGATGCAACCACAGGTCAGAATGCCCTGAGGCAGGCAGAGATGTTCAATAATGCGATCGGTGTGACCGGTGTTGCACTCACAAAACTTGATGGTACTGCAAAAGGCGGTATTGTCTTCGCAATAAGGAAGGACTTTGGAATACCTGTGAGACTGATAGGAATTGGCGAAAAGATTGACGACCTCCAGGACTTTAATCCGCAGGAGTTTGTAGAGGCACTTTTTTCATAAATTCAATCCATATCGGAAGTGCTGCCCTGGAACCTGTTTCCTTTACACCAATTGGCGTGTGGTCATCTCTTCCAACCCAGACACCGACAACAAGCCTGTCATCAAATCCTATGAACCATGCATCTGTGTAATTATTTGTTGTTCCGGTCTTTCCATAAACAGTCCTGCCAAGCTCCTTTGCCCTCTGCGCGGTGCCTTCTTTTATCACTGCACTAAGTGATAGTTTCATCTCCTCAATGATTTCTTTATCAACGACCTCTTTTATCTCGGGTCTTGTCTCCTCAAGAACAATACCATCCCTGTTTAAAACCCTTTCATAGGTGAGTGGCCCTATAGTTGAGCCTGTTGCAAAAGTAGAGTATGCAGAGACCATTTCCATGAGTGTGACATCAGAGGCACCAAGTGCTGTAGGCAGGTAGGGCTGTAATTCGCACTTGATACCGAGCCGCTGGGCTGTCTCTATGACATTTTTTATACCGACCCTGTCAGCAATTCTGATAGTTGCAGAATTTAAAGATTTCGCAAGTGCTGTTTTAAGGGTAACTAATCCATAGTATTTCCCATCGTAGTTTTTGGGAGACCAGACCTTACCCTGACGATTTGCTTTAAATGATAGTGGAGAGTCAACAATCGTGTCTTCTGAGACCATCCCGTTCTCAAATGCGGTGAGATACACAAAGGGCTTGAATGCAGAACCTGGCTGTCTTAGTGCCTGTGTTGCCCTGTTATACTGATTTTTCCAGAAATCAGTGCCACCTACCAGTGCCTTTATATGTCCTGTTCGGAGATCTAACACGATTAATGATGCCTGTACACTGGGCTTTACTCTTTTTTCGATTGCCTCAATTCCTTTTTTTACTGCCTCTTCTGCTATACTTTGCATCCTGTGGTCAATGGTCGAATAAATTTTGTACCCCGCGGAATATACTTTAGAGCCATATTTTAGTTCAAGCCTCTGCCGCAAAGATTCTATGAAATATGGCGCCTCGTATTTCCTCATATGTGGTATCTGTGGTAAAGGTTCATTCATTGCCTTATCAAATTCTGCCTTTGTGATAAACTTATGATGAAGCATCTTTTTCAATACAACAGAGCGCCTTTCCATTGCCTTATCGGGTCTTTTAAAAGGAGAGAAAAAAGAAGGTGCTTTAGGAAGTGAGGCAAGGAGTGCCGCCTCTCCAAGAGTGAGTTCGTTCACTGATTTTCCAAAATATGTCTGTGAAGCTGCCTCAATACCATATGCCCTTGTACCAAAATATGCCTGGTTTAAATAGAGGCCGATGATTTCATCTTTTGTATAGTGTCTTTCTATCTGAATAGAGAGCACTGCTTCCTTCAATTTCCTTTTGAGTGAGCGTTCACTCGTTAAAAAAAGCATCCTCGCAAGCTGCTGGGTAATGGTGCTTGCTCCTTCAACAATGCCTCCAGCCTTTATGTCATGCCATAGTGCCCTCGCTATTCCTATGAAATCAACTCCGGGATGGGTGTAAAACCTGATGTCTTCTATAGAGATGAATGACTTTTTTAAATAGTCTGGTATCTGATAATGCGGTATAAATGTCCTCCGTTCGATGTAGAGTTCTGCAATGACTTTTCCGTCACTTGAGTAAACCCTGGATGATTCCATCGGTGTGTATTCCGCAAGTGTTTTAATTTTAGGGAGGTCAAACATAATCCAGTATCCAGTGCCGCAGACAATACCCACAAAAGCAGAGGAGATAATAAAGGCTATGATTATTTTTTTGGAGAATGACATCTTCTTCGATCTTTCAGGTTCCAGTTCAGGTCTCCTCATTGATTAATTATACCCTATCACAGATTATGTATCACAGATTTTGAAATGAAAAGGTGTTTACTCTCAGTCTGAGAATTCCCTATAATAACTGCTAAAATAACAATACTTCATTGAAGTTAAGGAGGAGAGATGATTTTCAGGGGCTTGGTATGGCGATTTGGTAATGATATAAATACGGATGCGATCATACCTGCACGGTATCTGAATACATCTGATCCAGAAGAGCTTGCGAAACATGTGATGGAAAACATGGACAAAGATTTCCCCCGTAAGGTAAAGACAGGTGATATTATTGTTGCAGGCAAAAATTTCGGATGTGGTTCATCGAGAGAACATGCTCCTGTCGCAATAAAGGCAGCAGGAATCCAGGCAGTCATCGCAAAAAGCTTTGCAAGGATTTTCTACAGGAATGCTTTTAATATAGGGCTTCCAATCTTCGAATCTTCTGAGGCATCAGAGAAGATTAAAGAGAAGGATGAAATTGAGATTGATGCTGACAATGGAATAATAAAGAATCTTACAACAGGCGAGGAATATAAAGCTCATCCAATCCCTTCATTTATGCAGGAACTCATTGCAGCAGGAGGGTTGGTGGAGTGGACAAAGAAGAAATTAGAAACTTAAAAGCGGGAACTAATAGACAGACATTGTTCGAAAATTTATTTAACTTGATAAGGTTATTGAAATTATTTTTATTTGTTGTATTGATAAAATATTTCAAAAACCATCAGTTCAAGGTACACTAAGGTATCAAAAAATAAATTTTCTCACAACATCTGTCTATTCCAGTTGTGTAATTGCAAAAGCTTAGATAGAGGAGAATAATTTATGAAATCTTATAACATCGCTGTCATTCCTGGAGACGGGACAGGGCCAGAGGTAATAAAAGAAGGAGTCAAGGTATTAGATGTTGTGTCAAAGAAATTTGAGTTCGCTCTGAATTTTCATTATTATGATTTTGGAGGAGACCATTATTTAAGGACAGGTGAAATCCTTCCAGATGGTGCAATTGCCGAACTCAAAAAATACGATGCAATCTATCTCGGTGCAATCGGACATCCTGATGTAAAGCCAGGCATACTTGAGAAGGGGATTCTCTTAAGGTTGAGGTTCGAGCTTGATCAGTATATCAATTTAAGACCGGTGAAACTGTATCCAGGGGTTGACTGCCCCTTGAAAGATAAAAAGCCTGAGGATATAGACTTTGTGGTGGTGAGAGAAAATACAGAGGGGCTATATGCAGGAGCAGGAGGAGTCTTGAGGAAAGGCACGCCTGATGAAGTTGCAGTACAGGAATCTATTAATACACGGAAGGGTGTTGAGCGTTGCATACGCTTTGCCTTTGAATATTGTAAGAGGAGAAACAAGGTGAACAAGCTCACACTCTGTGGGAAGACAAACGTCCTCACCTTTGCATTTGACCTTTGGGAAAGAACATTTTATGAAGTTGCAAAAGAATATCCTGAGATAAAATGTGACTATGCACATGTTGATGCAATCACCATGTGGTTTGTGAAAAACCCTGAATGGTTTGACGTAATCGTGACAGACAACATGTTTGGAGATATTATTACGGATTTAGGTGCAATGATACAGGGCGGAATGGGAATCGCTGCAGGCGGAAATATTAACCCCCATGATGTTTCGATGTTCGAGCCTATCGGAGGCTCTGCACCGAAATATACAGGGAAGAATGTGATTAACCCTCTTGCTGCAATCTGTGCAGGTGGGATGATGCTTGAACAAATTGGTGAAAATACTTCAGCGCAGCTTATCGAAAAAGCGGTAATGGAGGTCACAGGGAAGCATCTCAAGAGTCTTGCTGCGGGTAAAATGGGTTATAGTACGAGCGAAGTTGGTGACCTTGTTGTAAAGCTTGTCAACGAACTCAGAGTTGATTGACAAAATATAAAATTATTTGATATAAAAAGTTTTACTCCTGGGTAGCTCAGCAGGCAGAGCGGGTGGCTGTTAACCACTTGGTCGGGGGTTCGAATCCCTTCCCAGGAGCCAGCCCGTAAAATCCCGCAAACGGGATCACGGGCTGACACGTGATGAGCAAAGCCCGTAAAATCTCTTTAATCACGGGCAAAGCGAATTTTACGTGTCAGTCTCCGATTCCTTAGTGGGATTAAATATATATGAAGCCTCACATAGAATGTATTGTGAGGCTTCAATTTTGTGAGAATAGCTCCTAAAATTCATCATGGGTAAGGAGTTAAGCGATAAGCATAAATCTTCCTGGAATCAGAGTTTTACATTTTGGACATCTGCTATCCTTAATCTTATTTTTAATAACATCAAAGACATATCTCTCTATCAATAACTCGCCACACTTATGACAATAAGTATTCTCTAATTTATGTCCCGGAACATTTCCGAGATATACATACCAGATCCCTTCTTCTTTACCTATTGACCATGCCTTTTCAAGGTCGGATATTGGTGTTGGTGATAGATGTCTGAGTTCAAGGTGCGGATAAAATCTTGTCACATGCCATGGTGTTTCAGGGCCAAGGTCTTTCTTAATCCATGATGCAATCCCCTTGAGTTCTTCTTCATTGTTATTGAATCCAGGCGTGACATTAGTAACGACCTCTACATGAATACCAAAGTCTTTTGCCCTTTTAGTTATCTCGAGGATTCCTTTGAAATTTTTTATATGCCCTGTTTTTAGATATGTTTTTTCAGAGAAGGCTTTTATATCAACCCTGTAGACATCGAGAAATGGTGCGATCATATCGAATGCATCTTTTGTGATAAAACCATTTGTCACATAATTAGTATAAAGACCCTGAGCCTTTGCGAGTTTTGCAGAATCCAGCGTGTATTCAAACCATAGTGTCGGCTCATTGAATGTCCATGATATGCCGATGCATCCTTCAGCCTTTGTTCTGGCAATCAACTCCTCCGGCGATAGATATTCTGTATACATGGGTCCCATTTCGCAGTGTGCTATATCCCAGTTCTGGCACCCTGGGCATCTGAAGTTACAGCCTACGCTGCCCAGAGAAAACCATCTTGAGCCGGGATAAAAATGGAAAACAGGTTTTTTCTCTATGGGATTTATAGATATTGCTGACACCTCGCCATAGATCAAAGTACATAATGTCCCTCTTTCGTTTATCCTTGTCCTGCACCATCCTGTCTTACCATCCGGGATTATGCACCTTCTCTGGCAGGTGTTGCACCTGATTTCCCTATCTTCAAGTTTTTCGTATAGGATTGCTTCCTTCTTCATATCTGCTCCGATGGTATGAGAGGGTTGTACATGATTAGATTTTACCAAATCCCGTATTTACATTCTCCTTCTCCTATTTGCAGAACATTTCATAATGAACTATCCTTTTAATAAAGACGCATATGGTCGCGGCTGATGATGTGAAAAAGTGAATTGGAGGGCAGAGATGGTACATTTTGCTGAAATGACTGATGAGGAAAGATTCGCACGTCTGGAACATAAAGCAGCGGAGATAAGAAAACTGTTGTTCGGCGCACTTCTCCTCGCGAAGGAAATATGGAAGGAAGAACTATTCCGAACACAAGAAGGACTTGAGATAATCGAAGCTGTGGAAAAGGCGGAAGATTCATTTATAGACAAATCACAGTCGGACAGGTTTAAAAGGCTCGAACAAACCCTGGACGTTATCAATCAAAGAGCAAAGAGCATTTTTGATCTGATGTCGTATGTTTCAAAATACAGCAGGCCTGATTAAGCCCTGAAGCAGACCAGATATCCTTTATACTGTACATATGTGCTATGCTTCATACACTATGATTCCTGTTGTAATCTTCATAAGAGAGTAGGAATGGATGATTTTTCAATATTCATTAGTAATAATAGAGTTTATTGTAAAACATAGCTTATATGTCTAAACCACCTTTTCTTATCCCTTCAATTATTTTTTTGATCATTTCGATACCGCTTGTAATAGGATGGATACCGAGGAACCGATTTTATGGAGTGCGGACTCGAAAGACACTTTCAGATGAGAAAGTATGGTATTCGGTCAACCGGTTTGGAGGTGTGTTGTTCATTATATCCAGCTTGATCTACTTAGGGATTGCTGCCTTTGTGCCTTATTCGTCAGATGCTACTTCCCTCAACTGGTGGGTTCATATAATGGGCCTTTTGCTTCCACTATCCATAAGCATTTTCATAATTCATTTATACACAAAACGGCTGTAAAAGAATTTTCTTGTTAACAAAATTTTAATGGATGAATTTTGTCTTTTTTCTGATATTGAGGACAAATAGTGGTAGATTACAGACTTGACAATAGAGGCCCGTCTGTTGTAGTATTACTACAACATTACGAAGGAGGTGAAATTCATATGTCGCCGAAACTTACATTCGGTGAGTTTTTCAAACAGAGACGTATAGCCCTTAAAAAGACTCTGCGCCAGTTCTGCTCTGAAAACAAGCTTGATCCCGGCAATATCAGCAGACTTGAACGAGGGCTTATGCCGCCACCCCAGGGAAGCGACAAGCTTGAGGAGTATGCCCGATATCTACATATCAAGAAGGGGACGGATGACTGGTATAAATTTTTTGACCTCGCTCGAATCGAGGCGGGTCGTATCCCTGATGAACTGATGAAAGACGAGGCTGTTGTGGCGAGTCTGCCTATCCTTTTCAGAACGCTTCGCTGGCAAAAGATTTCTGAGAAGAAGCTTGAAAAACTGGTGGAGTTGATCAAGAAATCATAACTATGGCTGATATCCCTGTTTGCAGTTATGAGGATTTACGAAAGAAAGCAGATGAATTTCTTCACGAGCATCATCCTTCCGGCAACATTCCCGTACCAATTGAGGAGATCGTTGAATTCGATTTCGGAATTAATATTGTACCGGTCTTAGGACTTCAGAGAGAGTTTGAAGTGGAAGGGTTTATCTCAGGCGATCTTAAAAGCATCTATGTTGATGAGTACATCTATACAGACCGCATTACCCGTTACCGTTTTACCTTGGCCCACGAAATAGGCCATGTCGTACTGCATCGTCACCTGTATGCTTCGCACAAATTCAAATCCATCCCCAGATGGAAAGAATTTATCAACTCCTTAACCGAAGAAGAGCATAGCTGGCTCGAATATCAGGGGTATGCATTTGCTGGACTGGTCCTTGTGCCGAAGCAGCACCTTGTCAAATATACGAACGAATGGACAAAGAAAATCAAAGATAAAGGTATTTCAAAATAAAATAAAAGGGGACGGTTCTCTTTTATTGACAAAAAGGGCTTAAATTGATATATTTTTATCATGCCAAGGGTAGCAAGGATAGCGCCAAATGAATATATCTATCACGTTCTGACAAGAGGGAATAACCGTCAGGATGTTTTTAAGGGAGAAAGTGACTATAAAAAATACAAAGATATACTTAGAAAATATAAAGAAAACTATAAGTTTAAACTCTATCATTACGTTTTGATGAGGAACCATGTTCATCTTGTATTGGAGACAACAGAGAGAGGCGGGAAACTGTCAGAAATAATGAAAGGAATAAATCTCTCATATGCACAGTATTACAAGAATAAACATCGGCACATAGGACATTTCTGGCAAGACAGATACAAAAGCATCATAATCTCAAAAGATGATTATCTACTTGCCTGCGGAAGCTATGTGGAATTAAATCCTGTGAGAGCAAAAATAGTAGAAGACCCGAAAGATTACAAATGGAGCAGTTATAATACACACGCATACAGGGAAGAGGATGTTATTGTTGATGAGCATCCAATCTATAAAGAATTATCAAAAGATGACGGGGAACGGAGAAAGAAATATCGGGAATTTGTAAGAGGAATGATCAAGGAAAAAAATGCAATGAAAGGGGAAATGAACCGAAGGATAGTTTATGGGAGTGAGGATTTTGTGAGGAAGTTAGAAAAAGAATACAAAGTTATGGCAACGATAAAGCCTCAAGGAAGGCCGAGGAAAGAGGTAAATAGTGATAAATAGAACCGTCCCCTTTTCTTTTCATTGATAGGAGAAAAAGGGGGATGGAGAATATCGATTTGGCAACTGATGTTGCATGACCCATTTACTCCTTCATATAACAACATGAATACAAAGGAAATCCCAAACAGTCAGAAGGCATCCGTATTTTTAATTCTAGTAAATGGGGAGGTTTATACCCAGAACTCAGTTATAAGTGTTACGATGTTGGGAGGGTGAACACATGAAATGCAAAAAACTATCAATCAATATACTGTTTCTAAAGCTTCTCATTTTAATGATAGTTTCATCTTTTTTGTTGTCCTGTACTTCTCAGGAAGAAAAAATAAAAAGGAATTTCATTAAGACCATAGAATTGAGATTAGAACAATTGAAATCAGAAAATTTGCAGAAAAAACAACAAATAGAGTGTCATGGCTCCCGGGATCCGATAACTTTGAAGGACCTTCATTCCTACCGTGCTGAGTATTACGAATATCAAGATAGCTATTCTTATGACATACAAAAGACTTCTTCATTAGTGTCTCCTTATTTTGGAGTCGTGACTTATAAATTTATTTGTTTTGAAAAGCGAGGACACGATGAAGAGGAGTGCTCAAGGGCCGATTGGAAGCTTTGCAGTGATACAGGTAAATTTTTTACTGATAAACAGACATTTGCCTATCAAAACAATGAATGGATATTGAAATCTAAATGAATATGAGAACCAAACTAAGAACACAACTTCAAAAACCTAATATATTCTTCAAAGTTTTTAAAGAGTATTTGTCTAAAGGAAAATTCAAATCATCAGATGGTGGCAAATTTTTATCCTTTAAAGAATTGAATGAAAACAACCCTGAATGGACAAAGTGGATGGAAGAGTTAATGCAGCGAATGGCAGATGAACAAGGCTATCAATGCTTTAATAATAGTGCTCCAAAAGAAGATTATGATATTAAGGAGATAATGGAAATTGACCATATCGTGACTAATAAGTTGCGCGGCAATGATTGGTATCGAAAAGCAATCCCCTTAATTGCAGTTGAACATGAAAATTGTCAAGAGTCAACTTATGTTGAAAACCTCGAATGGTCTTTTTGGAAACTATTGCATATAACAGCTAAATTAAAAGTTTTGATAGGTTATCCAAAAAAAGAGCATACGCAAGAACTTTTAAAAATATTCTCATATATGATCAAAGAGCGTGAAAAAATTTTTTCAATACCTCAAAACGTTCTGGTACTTTTTGGTTACAAAAAAGAAATCCAATGGGAATACAGCGGGTATAACTTTAAAAATGGTGAATTTTACTTAATTGCTTAATTTGGTAACATGTGCTTACTTAGAATCTCGAAGATCCACTTTAAGAATGGAGCACTCAACTGAGTGAATATACGAACTTACAATAGGAAGAAGCTATAAGGACTTTGGACAATCTATTATAAAAGAAAGATAAAAAGAACAGATAGAAAGTTAGGCCAACCAGGACAATGCCCGTTTTGAAGTTTCTACAAAAGTTTTAGTGGCCAAGAACGTCATCGTTCATTTGTACCGGAAATTTTCAGCTTTCATTCCTTCTTGATTGTGCGGACTCGTAGGTGTTATTGATACTCTTCGCTCTTCAAATTAATGCTTTAACAGATTTAAGATATACACTTATTGTTTTATACCGGCGGAGCGATTGTGACTATTACCCTCATATCACTTAATGCTGAAATTCCATGCGGCTCGCTGATATCAGAAATCAACACATCACCGGTATTCGCAGGCAGCGTTAATCCATCTTTACCTAAGAATTCTCCTATCCCTTCAAGCACCACAATACTCAACTGTCCTTCCACATCATGGGAATGAATGCCCAATTCCTGACCACTTTTGAAATTAAAGTTTAATACCCTGAAATAGGGTGAATCATGAATTAAAAACCTTTGCATCCCTTTATCGCTGAATTCACTTTCTTTTAATACCTCAACCCGTTTCATCATGGTTATGTCTCCTTTTTCTAAGATTCTCTTAGAAGTATATAAAACAAAAGGGCAATTGACAATTAAAAATATGTTAATGAAATACTCATTAATCTCCTCAATTCACTATAATAGAAAACATGATCGAAATAGATGGGAGTTATGGAGAGGGTGGGGGTCAGATACTCCGCACAGCTCTGAGCCTTTCCTGCCCGTATAAAAAACCGTTCAGGATAGTGAACATAAGAAAAGGGCGGAAAAGACCTGGACTGATGCCACAGCACCTCACGTCTGTCAGGGCAGCACAACTCCTCTCTTCTGCTGAAGTTGTTGGTGACTAT
>VGWZ01000035.1 GCA_016873595.1 Nitrospira sp. | reverse complement strand
CAGCTCGAATTGCTTAGGTGATTACTTAGAAAGAAACCTGGATTCCCTGGTCAAGCCAGGGAATGACATATTTTTTGTGTGTTTTCCATGAACAGACAACTCACATACATAATTGCGACACAGTCTCTTGATCGGGGAATCCAGACGCCGTCCCCGCGAAAGCGGGGAACTATACACAGGAAATGGATTCCTGTTTGCACAGGAAACCCTGGATTCCCGTTTTCACGGGAAACCCTGGATTCTCTGGTCAAGCCAGAGAATGACACTTATTGGGTGATTGCATTTTCTTTAGAATACCTTGATTAATATGGTTTTAAATAAATAAATCGCTCAATTTAGGTAAGGATTATTTTTTTACAACTGTAGAAGATGGGTAATGGTAACCTTCGATGGAATACCTTATGAGCTTTATGCTGAAACCCTATCTGAGGGCGGTATCTTTATCAGGAAAAAAGACAGTTTCCCCTTAGGTTCGGAGGTTGAAGTAACGTTCCATTTGAAGGGTGGAGAGCCGCTTTATCTAAAAGGTGTTGTCATTTATATAAAAGAGCTTTTTGGTAATATGCTAAAACTCCCGCCTGGCATGGCAATAAAATTCAGAGAAGTCACCCCTGATCAGTCTAAACTATTAAAGAATTTTATTGAACATTTAATCGCTCATGACCTTTTTTATGGTCAGGAAGAATCTATAATAGAAATTGAAAGAAATGAAATTTGATATAATGTTTCGATTGTATAGAGACGTAAACAAATCAAACAGAATTCAACAGGTTAACGGCGTTTTCTCTTAAAATAAGTTTTTCTTTTACTTCACCAAGATGAAGAT
This sequence comes from Nitrospira sp., assembly GCA_016873595.1. GTDB lineage: Bacteria > Nitrospirota > Thermodesulfovibrionia > Thermodesulfovibrionales > SM23-35 > VGWZ01. Next base: position 12,187 of record VGWZ01000035.1, on the reverse strand, counting down.
CCTTCAACAAAGAAAGTGTTTTTTTCTGGTCTGTCCAGGGAGAATCTGTACCAAAAAGAATATATTCCGGAGGGTGGTTTGAAACAATATTTTTCACGGCTTCATTATCCAAAAATTCAAGCGAGAAGGACATCTCCATATAAATCTGTTTCCCGAGCAAAAACTCTTCTACCTCTTCCCACTGTTTCCATGCACCAAGATGTGTGGTCACAATTTTAAGAGAAGGAAATTTTCCTATAACGTTTGAGATTCTTGAAGGGTCTGCTATTTTTATCGGTGGAAAAGCAATATCAAATCCAGTATGCGCTACCAGTATCAGATTTTCCTTGCATGTTTTCTCATAAATCGGGAAAAGCCTTTCCTCATCTAAACTGAATTTCTGATAGTAGGGGTGGAATTTTATACCTTTAAATCCCTCATCTTTCACCTCGGAAATTCTCTCTGCAAACTGTGTATCATCCGGATGAAAAGAAGGAAACGGGATAATTCTTTCTGACCTGATCTTTTTACACCATTTCAGAATTGAATCGAACTGTGTTGGTTTTGTGGCAATGGAGCACACAACACTCTTTTCGATTCCACAGCTGTCCATGGAAGAAAGCAGGGAGGAAATTTTACCGTCAAGATGAGCCTTGATGTCTCCTTCCTCTTCAAGTATCTTTATCGCCCTTTCTGCTAAATCATCAGGAAAGGCATGGGTATGGAAGTCAATAATTCCTTTCATTTCACAATATTTTACACTCACTCTTCAGATAGCTGGTAGAGTAAAATGATTAATAGAGGCTGAATAAATGGCATCTATGTTAATATTTCTCAATGCTACTCATAAAAATCTCTGAAACTAACTTAGAACAGGCTTTACACCACGCTGTCGATTCACTCAGAAACGGCAGCATTATTGCGTATCCAACTGAGACATTTTATGGCCTCGGAACGAAATATGATATCGAGGGCTCACTTAAAAAACTTTACGATATTAAACAAAGGCCCAAAGAAAAGCCGATGCCTCTTATTATCGGGAATAAGGAATTGCTCTCTGATGTTGCTGTATCTGTGAATCTTTTAGCACTATCTTTCATAGAAAGGTTCTGGCCCGGCCCCCTTACCTTAATCCTTCCTGCAAAAGAAAATCTATCAGAATATATCACCGCAGGCACCGGTAAAGTTGCGGCAAGAATACCTGGAGAATCATTCGCCCTCTCTCTTGCAAAAACTGCGAATTTCCCTATTATTGCAACAAGCGCAAATCTATCAGGCATGCCACCCGCGCAGGACGCAGATGCTGTTATAAGATATTTTGGAGATAAGATAGACCTCATATTTGACGGTGGCTTCGCCACTGGTGGACTGCCCTCAACGATAGTAGATGTGACAGGAGATGAGATTTACATCTTAAGAGAAGGAGCAATTAGTAGAGAATCAATAAGAAAATTTCTCAATACCCTTGACTTTTCTTCACCTCTGAGTTAAGAATATTCTGTAACTTACAGGTGCTGAAATGCTTAATAGGGAATCCTGTGAAATGCAGGAGCGGTCCCGCCGCTGTAATCAGGGACGAAACCCGTGAAAGCCACTGTCCCGACATATCGTGATGGGAAGGCATGGGGAATAGGATGATCTGAGAGCCAGAAGACCTGCCTGTAAACAGCAGTTGTTAGTTATTAGTGATTAGTTGTTAGTTTAAAAACTAAAAACTATCAACTGACAACTGAATTGCCCTTCCCGTGGAGGAAGGCGGGGATGAAGGAAATCAGGGTGCAATCCTCAGGACCAATTATGGTTTCTGAGGATTTTTTATTTTATGAGAAAATTTTATTTATAACATCGGGATGAGCAGGCATGGCATGGTATTTGAGCGGTTTTAAATTCTGTCGAAGACAGAATTTACCTCGGAGACCTGTTGAATACTAATATTCAACAGGTCGAGAATAAGCGAAAATACTATGCCATGCCTTCTTTGGATGAATCATTGATAATATTGTGTAAAAGAAAGCACCAATGAAAAAATTATTAATCTTATTTCTTATTACTCTTTTCTCATTTCCCATTTTTACTTATGCAGGTGAATTACCAAACCGCATCATTTCCCTCTCACCAAACACAACAGAAATCCTTTTTGCAATGGGACTTGGTGATAAAATTGTTGGTGTGACAAACTTCTGTGACTATCCTGAAGAGGTAAAGAAAAAACCAAAGATTGGGGGCATGTCTAACCCCTCATTGGAAGCAGTTGTTTCATTAAAACCTGATATTGTCGTTATGACTACTGACGGTAACCCAAAAGAGTTTGAGGAAAGATTACGTTCTTTGAAGATAAGGACTTATGTATTTAAAGCAAGACGTCTTTCAGAACTCCCGCTGGGCATTAGAGAACTGGGTCTCACCCTTGATGTGAAAGATAAGGCAGAAATACTCGCAAAAGAGATCGAAGGCACCATGAACAAAATGAATAACTATAATCCCCCCTTACCCCCCTTTAGTAAAGGGGGGCATGGGGGGATTTGGAAAAAGAAGGTCCTTTTCATCATCTGGCCAGAACCATTAATAGTTGCCGGACCTGGTACCCTTATAGATGATGTCATTACTCTTCTTGGTGCTGAGAATATAGCAGCAAAGGCAAAGACCTCATACCCAAAATACTCAATAGAAGAAATCATTCGTCAGTCTCCAGATGTCATTTTTATTGGTAAAGGACACACAGACATAAAAGAGGTCTCAGAGAATCTCCTGAAAAGAATTTCATTAGTTCCGGCAGTTAAATATAATGCTGTCTGTTATATGAGCGATAGCATTTACAGGCTCGGTCCAAGGGTTGTTCAGGGCATTAAGGAAATGGCCATATGCCTAAAATAAAAATCTCAATAGTAATCTTAATCTTGGTCATTATTTTCCTGGTCTCTCTTTGCCTTGGCCCAAGGGTAATAAATCCTTTGAGTTTAGATGATCTGGAAAAAGAGATAATGCTGTCAATAAGACTCCCGAGGTTTGTTGTTGCAGTCCTTATGGGAATGGCTCTCGGAGCCTCAGGTGCCGTGCTCCAGGGCATATTAAGAAACCCACTTGCCGACCCTTACATACTCGGGATTTCAAGTGGTGCATCACTAACTGCAGCATTTGGACTTATATCAGGATCTTATTTTCTTGGCAAATACACAATACCATTGACAGCATTTATTGGTGCCGCTATCGTGAGCATGATAGTCAGCGCATTTGGATGGAAACGCGGGGGACTCTGGCCTGAACGTCTTCTACTTGCAGGTGTCGGCCTGAGTTTCCTCTTCCAGGCAGTTCTTATGCTTCTTATAAGCACCTCTACTGATGAGGGCATGAGGAGGGCAGTGCTCTGGATATTTGGAGACCTATCGATCGCGGACTGGTCATTGATCCCGTATGGTTTTGTATTGGTCATACTGGGTCTCGGTATCTCCATCTCCCGCTCAAAAGCACTCAATGCATTAATACTCGGTGATGAATTCGCACACAGCCTCGGGTTTTCTGTGTATAAAGAAAGGGTACTTCTCTTTTTATCTGTCGTGCTTATGACTTCAGCATCTGTATCACTCGGGGGCATAATCGGTTTCATAGGTCTCCTCATGCCTCACATTGTGAGGTTTTTTATTGGTTCTGACAACAGGTTCTTAATACCTGCATCTGCTCTTTGTGGTGGAGCTTTTCTGTGTGTTGCAGACCTCATAGGAAAATTAATCATGCCGCCTGCGGAAATTCCTTCAGGGATTATAACTGCCATTATTGGTTCACCATATTTTCTTTATCTGTTAAGGAGAAAAGATGTCCTCAACCTATAACCATACCATCCTTCAGCTTGATAATGTGACGTTTCAGTACCCCAGTGATAAAACGTTCATCACTCATCTGACATTCTCTGTGGGTAATGGTGAGTTCATCGGGCTATTAGGGGCAAATGGTTCGGGGAAATCAACCATCCTTAAACTTGCAAGCGGGATATTCAAGCCATCTGAAGGGTCAGTAAGACTTTGGGGTAAGCCTCTGCATTTTTATAAGAATAAAGATAGGGCGAAACTGTTATGCTACCTTCCACAGCTCCTTGATATCAATGTGCCCTTTACAGTCAGGGAGGTTGTGAGTATGGGGCTTTATCCATATGATATACACCCTGAGATGAGCGCAGATGAAGCTATTGAGATAGTCGGACTCAAAGAAAAATCAGGATCATATATTACAAATCTCAGTGGCGGTGAAAGAAGGAGGACATTTATTGCAATGACCCTTCTTCAGGGAGCAGGGCTTTTACTCTTAGATGAACCACTTGCAAACCTTGATATAAAATACCAGATAGAAATTCTGCGGTTACTCGGTGAACTGAAGGAGAAGAAAAATATCTCGATAATTATGGCGCTTCATGATATAAATATCGCATTACAGTTCGAGAAGGTGATGCTTATTAAAGATGGCAAAATACTCGGTGCAGGAAACCCCGGGATAGTCCTGACAAAAGACCTGCTCAAAGAGGCTTTTGATGTCAACATTGCTGTAAAGAAAAATGATTCTGGAGGAGCATATATAAGCTATGGAAATAATTTCTGAGCACGGTGAAGATATTTACAGGCTTGCAGAAGAACTTAAAATACAGGAAAGAAAGATAATTGATTTCAGCACATTTGTAAATCCACTTGGTGTATCGAAAAAGGTAAAGGCAGAGATACGAAAACATCTCAAGTATCTCCATAACTACCCTGACTCTGAGGCAATAAGATTAAAGAAGAGGCTTGCTCAATACCACGGGATTGACCTTGAGATGATACTTTGTGGCAACGGAAGCACTGAACTTATCTACCTTATCGCAAGAACGTTGAAACCAAAGAAAGTCCTTATACCAGCTCCGACGTTCTCAGAATATGAAAGGGCAATAGCTTTATTACAGAACACAGAAATGAGCTCCCCCACCCACCCCTCCCCCTCGAGGGGGGAGGGTAAGGGAGGGGGTGAAAGTCCGGACCCTATGCTCTGGAATCTTGAATCTATCAAACATTTCCTCCTTTATAAAGAAAACGGTTTTGAAATAATTCCTGATGAACTTATTAAATCCATGCAAGACTGTAATATGGCGTTTCTCTGCAACCCGAACAATCCAACAGGGTTGCTCGTCGGGAAAGATTCAGCCCTGAAGATTGCAGAAGCAGCCAGGGATTTGAAATGTTATCTAATTGTCGATGAGGCATTTATAGATTTCTGTCAGGGAGCTGTCCCGGATTTACCGCCGAGCCAGAGGCAAGGGGTAGAATCAGGACTGTCCCTAATTTCAGTGATAAAGGAAGTAGAAAATAATCCTTATCTTATTGTCTTAAGGTCAATGTCACTATTTTACGCCCTTCCCGGATTGAGGCTTGGATATGGTGTCTTCCCCCAACATCTTATTGACAGACTAAAAGAAAACAAGGAACCATGGACTGTAAACAGTCTTGCACAGAGGGCAGCAGTTGTTGCACTGAAAGATAAGGTATATCGAGAGGGAACTTTCAGACTGATGAAGGAAGAGAAGAAATTTCTCGAAAAAAGTTTCAAGAAAATAGGGATAGAGTTTTTCCATACTGATGCGAATTTCTATCTAATAAAGATAAACAATGCATATGAGATATGCCAGCACCTGAAGAAAAAGGGCATCCTTGTCAGGGATTGTTCAAATTTAAGAGGTCTCGACAATACCTATATACAGGTTGCGATAAAATCACACAAGGAAAACACAATTTTGATCAAAGAGCTTGCAAAAATATTTCAGAATCCAGAATAAATGGTAAGGGTTATCTGAAAGGAGGTGAGAATAAATTTAAGAGTTAGTATCTAAATCATATACTGGCTGGAAGTCAGAGAAGTGGAGTGAAAGTCTCCTGCTGCCCCGCAGCCGTGATGGGAACGAAAACCCTGAAAGACAGTGAAAAGTGAAGAGTGAAAAGTTAAGAGTTTAATGTTTTAAAATTTTTTAACTTTCAACTTTGAACTTTGAACTGTTTTAAAACCACTGGTGGTTTTAAAACCCCTGGGAAGGTGGGTAAGTAGGTTGTCCTGAGCCGGAAGACCTATCCAGACCAAAAGAAGCGCAGAGTTAAGAGTTCGGAGTTATGCGTTAAGAACACGAACAGAAGACTCTAAATAATAATAATCCAAAAGTTTTTCTCGAGGGAGGAAAAATGAGAAAACTTCTCACTTATTACCTATTACTTTCCATTCTTCTATTTTTGCCTGCCTTTGTTTTAGCAGAGGGGAAAACATCCATATTGGAAGAGTTTTTCGGCTATGAAAATAATTTCTGAAGAGAAGGCAGCAGTGTATATTTCATCATGGAGCGGAGGAAAAGACAGTTGCCTCGCATGTTATAAGGCATTACAGGCAGGATACAAGGTCACATACCTTGTCAATTTTATATCAAAGGAATATAAGAGAGTGAGTTTTCATGGAATTGAGAGTAGATTAATAAAAACACAGGCAGAGCTTGTCAGTATCCCTCTTTGCCAAAAAGAGACAGCGCCAGATAATTATGAGAATGCATTTAAAGAAGCTGTAAGAAGTCTTGAACATCTTGGCATAAAAGGAATGGTTTTTGGTGATATATATATTGAGGAACACAGACAATGGGTTGAAAGGGTTTGTAAGGAACTCGGTCTTGAGGCTATAGAGCCTTTATGGGGAAACAATACGGAAGAACTTATGAAGGATTTTATCAATAACGGTTTTCAAGCAGTTGTTGTAAGCGGGCAGGCAAAGTTTATTGATAAACAATGGATAGGACAACCGATTAACAGAGATTTTATGGAATATCTGAAGACAAAACCTGATGTAGATATATGCGGTGAAAATGGAGAGTATCACACATTTGTTATTGCTGGACCTCTGTTTAAGAAAGGAAGGATTAAGATAACTGAAAAAGAAGTTATAAACAAAAACGGATACTGGTTTCTGGATATAAAGGACTACAGGGTTATTAGTTGAACAAGAAGATAATCTTCATCACTGGTAGTGCAAGAAGCGGAAAGAGTTCATTCGTTCTTAATGAGGCATTGAAAATTTCAGGCAAAAAGGCATACATAGCCACTGCAGAGGCACTTGATAAGGAAATGGGAGAGAGAATCGAAGAACATAAAAAACAGAGGGGAAAGGATTGGGATACCTATGAAGAACCATTGGAGATTGCTGAAGTCATTAAGAAAATAGAAGGTAAATATAGCGTAATTGTCATTGATTGTCTGACAGTGTGGTTATCAAATATCATGCACGCTGGTTTAAACATTAAAGCTGAAATTGAACATCTCATCTCGTCACTTGCCACTTGTCACTCGTCACTGGTGTATATCGTCTCGAATGAGGTCGGTATGGGAATTGTTCCTGATAACGAGATGGCAAGAAGATTTAGAGACCTGGCTGGGTTTTTAAATCAGAGAGTTGCAGGGATTGCACATGAAGTATACCTCTTAGTAAGCGGAATACCTTTGAAAGTGAAAGATTAAGGAGATTACAGTATTATGGACATTAAGCAAATTATCTCACATATTCAACCAACCAGACAGGAACTCTCAGAAGTAGCTCAAGAACGTCTCGACAGACTCACAAAACCTTCCGGAAGTCTTGGAAGGCTAGAGGAGTTTGCCAGAAGGCTTGTAACAATCACCGGGGAGACCATGCCTGTGCTCAACAGAAAGGTCATCTTTACATTTGCAGGGGACCACGGTGTTGCGGATGAAGGTGTTTCAGCCTTCCCGAAGGAGGTAACCAGACAGATGGTATTTAACTTCCTCAGAGGAGGAGCAGGAATAAACGTGCTTGCACGCCATGCGAAGGTAGAAGTAGTAGTTATTGATATAGGAGTTGATTATGATTTTGTTAATACTCCCCCCTCGCCCCCTTTTGACCCCTCTTTATCCCCCCTTATTAAGGGGGGAATTAAAGGGGGGTGTGGGGGATTATTTGTTTCAAAAAAAGTCGTCATGGGGACAAAGAATATACGAAATGGGCCTGCCATGACGCAAGAGGAAGCGATAAGATGTATCGAGGTCGGGATAAATCTTGCAGAAGACTATACCTTGAAAGGCTATAAGATTTTTGGTGCAGGTGAGATGGGTATTGCAAATACAACTCCGTCATCTGCAATAGCAGCAGTCCTTACCAGGAAATCCATATCCGAGGTAACAGGCAGAGGAACCGGAATAGGTGATGAGGCATTAAGGAACAAGATTAAGGTGATCGAAGATGCAATTTTAATAAATAAACCTGACCCGTCAGATCCTATTGATGTTCTTTCAAAAGTCGGAGGTGCTGAGATCGGAGGGATTGCCGGCTTGATTCTGGGCGCAGCAGCGCACAGGGTTCCTGTTGTTATTGACGGTTTTATTTCAACTGCAGGCGCATTAATAGCCTATTGCCTTGAACCAAGGACAAAAGACTATATGTTTGCAGCACATAACTCTGTTGAGATCGGGCATAAAGCAATGCTTAAAAAAATTGGGTTACAGCCTATTCTGGATCTTAACCTGAGACTCGGTGAGGGTACCGGAGCTGCTCTTGCAATGCTTATCATCGAGGCGGGACTGAAGATCTACAAAGATATGGCTACCTTTGGCGAAGCAGGGGTATCAGGGAAAGATCACAAAGAAAAGTTATTATGAAAAAGTTTCTGATCGCATTACAGTTTCTCACCATCCTTCCTGTCAGGAAGGATATGACTGTCACCGAGGATGATATTGCAAAAAGCTCTTCAGTCTTTATCCTGGTCGGCATTATTCAGGGCATTATCCTGATGACAACTGACTATGCAGCAGGCAGTCTCTTCCATCCTTACCTTGTCACAGCGATAATATTGCTTGTATATGTTGTATCCAACGGAGGGTTTCATCTCGATGGACTTGCTGATACTTTTGATGCAATAGCAGCCAAATCAGAAGGCATACCGGTTGCTGATAAACAAAAGCGGCTGTTGATATTGAGGGACTCCGTAACAGGGCCGATAGGTGTAACAGCAATACTATTTTCACTGGGGTTAAAATATCTCTCTTTAAATAACATATCTCATCTTTCAACCTTCACATACTATTCGTCTCTTTTTTTCCTCCCGGTAATCCCGAAATGGACAATGGTCATATCCATGTTTCATGGCAAGCCGGCAAGAGAGGATGGTCTTGGAAGAATCTTCATAAATAAAATCGGGTTTAAAGAGGTTGTTATTTCCACCCTGATACTTCTCCTGTTATTAATATTACCGCAGGTATTCTTCAGTTATTACATGCCAAGCGGCCAGCATATCTTTTATGCTGTTCTCTTGGTAACAATGTATTTTTTGTGCCGTGCATGGATACATTTTTTCCATAAAAAATTTGGCGGTCTAACAGGAGATACCCTTGGCACGATCAGTGAATTTACAGAGGTAATCTTTTTATTGATGGTGATTGCATGGTCACGATTCTCTATTTAATAAAATGCTGATTGAGACATTTCGTCTGCCATTGGCAGTATAAGGAGGTATTTGAGGGGAATCCCGTGAAAATCGGGAACTGCCCCGCAACTGTAAAGGGAACGAAAGTTAGACAAAACAGTAATTAGTGAATACTGAAAAGTTAAGAGTAAAGAAATAATAAAGCTTTTAACTTTCAACTTTGAACTGTTTTAAAACCACTGGTGGCTTTCAATCCGCCGGGAAGGTTGTCGAGTAGGTCGCCCTGAGTCAGGATACCCTCTATACCTGAAAAACTTATACCCTTCGAGGGAAGAGGAGGTTTTTATGAGATTGAATACAGGTTAATTATCGGTCACCAGTCTTGAGCAGGTAGTCTAATAAAGAACTAAAATTTAGAAAAGGAGAAGACCATTATGAATAGATTCTTGTTGATACTTCTGCCATTTCTTATGATTTCATCTGTATGGGCAGAGGAGAAAATAAAATTAGAAGAAGTGGTTGTTACTGCTACAAAAATAGAGAAATCAGTTGAAGACGTTACACAGGATGTGACTGTAATAACAAAAAAAGAGATAGAATCTGGCAGCTATAGAAGCATATCAGAGGTCGTGAGAAATGTCATGGGCATCAACCTGTTCGAATATGGCAATCGCGGCGCAACTGCTTCTGTGAGCTTAAGGGGCTCTACATCTGAACAGGTACTTATCCTGATCGACGGCAAGCGTCTTAATAAACCAGGAGATGGACAGTTTGACCTTAATACGATTTCTATCCCTTTGGAAAATATAGAGAGGATTGAGATACTTAGAGGTGCCTCATCTGCGCTTTATGGTTCGGATGCTATGGGTGGTGTCATAAATATAATTACACGAATCCCTGATGAACCTGTAACAAAATTCAGTGCATCATATGGTAGATTTGTCACAAGAGATCTCAGCTTCAACACCTCAAGGAAAATAGGAAAGACCGGTTTTTATCTTTCCCTGTCTAAGGGGAGTTCAGAAGGATTCAGGGCTAATTCAGATTATGACATTGATGCAATAAATACCAAAATTACCTTTGATTTATCGAAAGACATCCGTGCTGATCTCAATATTGACTATAACCATAAGGATGTCGGCTCCCCTGGATCCTTAACGTGGCCAACCCCTTTTGCTACTCAAACAGATGAGAACCTTTTAACTGGCATAACTTTAAAAATAAAAGACGCTGTGTTAAAGCTCTACAGTCATAATTCAAGGATACGATATATAAACCCCGGTAGTGAAGACAACACCCATAAAAACCATGTCAATGGACTTGATTTACAGCACAGTATATTAATAGGTTCATCAAATTTACTTACAGGTGGAATTGAACTTTTAGAAGAGGACATAGATAGCAGGGATAACATAAATACTGCTAATTCTGTGGGAAAACACAGCAGAACAAGAAAAGGCATATTTTTGCAAAATGAAACATCGATATCTGAAAAAACAGTTTTAACACTTGGGGCACGATATGACGATATTGATTCTAAAAACAGACTCAGTCCCAAGGCATCTTTTCTGGTAAAATTGCCCAGGCAGACAAACATTTCCTTATCTGCGGGAAAAGGGTTCCGTGTTCCTGCAATGAATGCCCTTTACTGGCCTGATACAGGCTGGGCCGTAGGTAACCCGAATCTCAAGCCTGAACAATCAACCGAGTACGAAGGTGGTATACAGAAATTTTTTGGGAACTCCGGCAATGTCAAGCTCATTGCATTTGAAAAAAGATCCAAAGACCTTATTCAATGGCAGGAGATCAGCCCGGGGAGATGGTCTCCTGTGAATGTGGCAAAAGCAAGGATAAGAGGATTTGAAACAGAAGGGAAACTCCATATCAATGTAGTAGATATAGGGTTAAGTTATACATTTATGGATCCTGAGGACATATCAACTGGGCAAAAGATAAGATTCAGTACAAGGCATCAAATAAAAGGCACAACATCTATTTATCCAGCAAAAGGGACAACTATTTCCTTAGAGGGGAGTTATGTAACAAATTACGTTGTTCAGGCAGGAGACCCTCGCTGTTATTTCCTGCTTGACGGAAAGCTTAGCCAGAAGGTAAAACTATCCAACGGAGTTTCAGGTGAAATATTCATCACAGGCAAAAACATTCTGGACAGAGATTTTCAGACAGCAACAAATTATCCGATGCCACCAGTGCAATTTATTGGCGGGATAAGTCTTAATTTCTGATGGGAATCAGGCAAAATATATTTATCTCTATAATGATTCACGCAATGGTTATCGCTTCTGTCTTCATTATCGGAGGCAGAATCAGGGAAGCAGCATACCGTGTCCCAGCAGATTATATATTTGTTTCTTTATTAAAAGAAGCGACTGATGTGACAACCACAATTTCTCAAAACACAAAGAAATATTATATGAAAAATACCCCACTCCATTTGAGCTCTCTTTATCAAGATGAAATGATAAGGGATAGGTCTTACAAAGACGAGGCGACATTAGTTTTGCCTCATAATGACAATGCTTCTTTCAATGAGCTCACAACATCCCTTGTAAACGCACCATACGAAAAAAATGCAGTAACTATAGGTTTTACTCAAGAAGGGATCAGATCATCTGAGTCAACCGTAAAGTCATTTTCAGGTGAACCAATTCAGGGAGGCAATACAGGAGATAATTCTCTCTCCCTCGAGGTTATAAGAACTGCTATAGAAAAAGCAAAAAGCTATCCACTCCTTGCAAGGAAAAAGAAGATTGAAGGCACTGTGCT